>CAMVNL010000291.1 GCA_947168785.1 uncultured Clostridia bacterium
ACGTCGCCCGCGTTGGCGGAGTTGTGGTGCGTGACCTCCTGCCGCCGGGAGACGACGGTGGCTTCCACCGTCAGGCGGGGGGAGTTGTTGTTTTTATGCCACCGCAGGAACATTCTGACGACGGCCGCAATGAAAATGCCGATCACCAGCGCGAACATGACATAAAAAATGACACTGAAGCTGCTGAAACCGTTGAAGCCAAATTCGAACATGGTTTCCTCCTCCTTTCGACAGTATGTCGGGGGTCCATCGGCTTCCGACTGAAACGGCGCTTTTTTGAATCGGAATCGCATTGCGGGCGGATCATTGATCCGCGCTGCATTCTGTAACGCAGCTGAGGCTGCGTGCTACGGATGCAACGGCGAAAGGCGCCGTGCTACATTCCTACAGCCTAAATCTCCACGATCAGCTTCACGCCCTCAATGGCCCTTACGGTTACGGTTGCGCCGGCCGGGATCACACTGTCATCCACCGAACGGGCCGACCACACGGAACCGTTGACCTTGGCAAGCCCCTTGCCGTTGGTGTTGTCGATAGCTTCCGTCACCACGGCCTCCGCCCCGATGACCATATCGGCGTTGGTAGGCTGCTTTCTCGTGCGCGTCCATTTCCGCACCAGCGGACGGGTCAGGATCAGCGACAAAAGCGACACCAGCGCGAACACGATGATCTGAATGGCGACGTTATCCACACCGAAGGCCGCCAGCAGGAGCGAGACCAGCGCGCCAAGCGCAAACCAGACGGTGGTGAGCTGCACGGTGGCAAATTCCGCAATCAGAAACAGCGCCAGCAGACCGAGCCAGACAAACAACATGACGTTCACCTGCATGTTACCACCTCCTTTTCAACGGATCGTCCGTCAGGACGGCACAAAACAATCCTGTTGTCTTGTGTTGATTTGATTGTAGCACAGGTTCACGTGATTGTCAATAGTGTTTTTATGATTTTTATGGCATTTCAATAGCAAAATGCGGAAATACCGAGAAAATATACCGTCAGCCCCGCGTCGATGAACAAGTGGAACAGAGGATGGATATATTTCACCCTTTTGCCCACGCCGCAAAGGATGGCCCCGGTCAGCAGCAGGGCGCTGCCGCCCAACAGCGCTTGGAAGGCGGCCTTGGGCAGGTGGCGATATGCCCCGCCGCCGCTGACAGCGCACACCAGGCCGGTGACGATATAAATGACCATTTGCGCCGCGCGGGTACCCTCGAAATCCCGCAGGGTCAGGACCAACCCGGTCACCGCGCCAACCCACGCCGCCGCGATCATGATCACGGAGGGGACGACGCCCACCGTATCATAGACGGCAGGCACGCAGCCCGTGGCGGTACCGGCCACCGCGAAGAAGATGGCGCAGTGGTCCAGCAGCCGCAGGGTTCGTTTGGCGTTGCCGGGCTTTGCGCCGTGGTAGAGGGCGGAGACGACAAACGTCGCCATTGTGCCGAGGAGGTAGAGCAGCGAGCAGACCACCCGCAGCGCCTGCCCGGCGGCAAAGGCGGGAACCACGCAGCGCGACACAATAAAGCCGCACAGCACCAGCCCCGCCCCGTGGGTGAGGGTGTTCAGAATCTCTTCGCCCTTCGTGTAGGAGACGAGGGGGATGGGGGTGGTTGTTTTCATAAAAGTCGGAAGTCGGAAGTCGGAAGTCGGTAGTCGGAAGTCGGAAGTCGCAAGCAGCACAACGCCTTGCGTCGCTGACTCCCGTAGCGCGGCACCTCAGTGCCGCTCGGAGCACAAATTACTATTTTTGCAAACTGAAAATGATAGATTTTTCTGAAAACAGAACGCTTAAACTGATTTTTCAGGTCGCTGAGATGGTTCTTTCGCAAACAGCGGCACTGAGGTGCCGCGCTACCGGATTGATATAAAGGGACCTGCCGCCGTGGTGCATCTCCGCTCTCCGCACTCCGCTCTGAAAAAGCGCCGTGCTACGATAAAAAGATGTCACCCGTGAGATTACTGCTTCATCTGCTCCGTGCGGGTCTCGGTTTCGGGATGGATCTTCGACAGGTCCGGCGTTACGCCAAGCAGGGGGCAGACGGCGTCCAGCACCGCTTTGGCCAGAATCGTGGCCCCAGTGTAGTTGTAATGGGTGGCGTCTGCGTAGATATCGTCGGGAGCATACCGCCGCACCACGGAGGCCAGGTCGTTGACGGGGATGTTGTGTTCCGCCATCACCCCCAGCGCCACCTCGTTGATTTTGTCAATATCCTTGTTTTTCCGCACGATCCACGGCAGCACGTATTTTTCATCCCGGCCGGGGGTGGACAGGGCGAAGATCTGCTGCGCGTGGGGATAGACGTCCTTCAGCCGGTGGATGATGCGGCCGAGATAATAGCCGTAGATCTCCGGCGGGGTCATGATATCGTCATAGTGGAAGCGGATCACGTCGTGCAGGCCCACGTTCCAGTGGATCACGTCCACGTCCTCGCCGAAGCGCTGCTTTTGCTCCCAGTCGCCGATGGCGTAGTAGGTGTAGGCGGCAAAGCAGGCGTTTTCATCCGGCCAGCAGACCTTCACCTGTCCTTCCAGCGCCTGCGCCACGTAGTGATCGTAGTTCATGCGGATGGAATCGCCGATCAGCAGCAGTTTTTTCATCTGTGTGCGCCCCTTTCAGCAGGCCGATTTGCCGTCGATGAAATCCATGAAATGATTCCAGTCCCCCCGGCCGAGGAAGTGAACCCCGTCCCGCAGGTAATAGGCGATATGCCCCTCGGGGAAGCCGTCGCCCACTTTGGCGGGGGTCTCCGGGCCGATGAAGCCCTCCCGGCCGTACAGCGTCCACAGAGGGGAGGCGGCGACGCAGGAAAGCTGCTCGGAATAGGGGTCCGCCCAGGCGTCAAGGCTGGCGCTGTTGACGCACACGAAGCGCGGCGCGCAGGCGGCGATCAGCATGTGCTGGTCGAAGGGCAGCTTTTCCATGTGGTCCGGGAAGCGGAGCAGGTTGCCGCAGAACCAGAAGGGGAAGTTGCGGGTGATATCCGTAAGCAACTCGCCCCCCTCGTGGTGGGTACGATGGAGCGCGGCCCCCATGCAGCCGGAGTCGTTGGAGCAGACGTATTTCACGCGGGGATCGTTGGCGGCGCACCACAGGGCCGTCTTGCCCAGGCGCGAGTGCCCGACGACGGCGATCTCATCCGCGTCGATATTGTCCAGCGTGGTAAAATAGTCGATCACGCGGCTGACGGCGTAGGCCCACAGGGTGATCTTGCCAAAGCCCGTGCCGTCCGTGGGGCGGTCGAACATGCCCGCCAGCCCGTCGGAGAAATCGCCGTCGTCGCCGGTCACGTCCTCATAACAGAAGGTGGCCAGAGCGAAGCCCCGGTCGATGATCTCCTCCGCCGGCACGTATTTGTCATAGCGGTCGGGGCGGAAGTTGATGCAGACGATCAGCGGGTGCTTGCCCCCGCCCACCGGCTCGAAATAGTTGACGGGGAAGAAATAGTTGCCCTTGGGCGTATCAAAGCACACGGTCACGTCCTTTTCCAGCGCGTGGCCGCTGCAGGTGCGCTCGCCGGTGTCCTCCATGGAACCGGTCACCCGGCGGGGCTTGGGCGGAAAGCGCCCATAGGCGTTGACCGCCAGAATATCGAGGAGCTCCAGACGGCGATCGTTCACGTCGTCCGCTGTCACTTCGCTGCCGTCGGCAAAGCGCAGCAGGTCGGGGGTAAAGGTCATTGATTTCAGTCTCCTTTTTTTGATCTGGGTGAAAAAATGGGGTTTGTCGAGAGCTTTTATTTTACGCGAGAACCTTACCCGTTGCGGTAGCGCGGCACCTCAGTGCCGCTGCGAAGGAAAAGTAACATCACGCAGCACGGCGCAGTGCGGTCTCGCCTGCCGGCT
>CAMVNL010000292.1 GCA_947168785.1 uncultured Clostridia bacterium
ACGCCGCCATGCCCATGCAGATGGTGGAAACGTCGCACTTGATATACTGCATGGTATCAAAGATGGCAAAGCCCGCGGAGACGGATCCGCCGGGGGAGTTGATATAAAGGGAGATGTCCTTCTCCGCGTCCTGTCCCTCCAGGAACAGCAGCTGCGCCACCACAAGGCTGGCCGTCACGTCGTTGACCTCTTCGGAGAGGACGACGATGCGGTCGTTCAGCAGACGGGAGAAAATATCGTAGGCGCGTTCGCCCCGGTTGGTCTGTTCAATGACGGTGGGGACGAGGGAGGCGTAGGGATTGAAAATGTTGGACATGGGGTACCTCCTGTAAAATGGGGTAGCGCGGCACCTCAGTGCCGCTTGTGTAAGAGTTGAGAGTTAAAAGTGAAAAGTTGAAACTCGGAGGAGCTTCGCTCATACGCATTCTGAAAAGTGCTTCTCTTGTGTAAGGGGAACTCTTCCCGTCGGCATAAAATGCCGGCCGCAGGCCCATTTTTTCAACTTTTAACTTTCAGCTTTTCACTTTATCATTGTCAGATTCTGATAAAATTATTCAGCAGGCGTTTCCGCAGCTTCCTCCGCGGGGGCGGCTTCTTCTGCCTTGGGCTCTTCCGTCTCGGCCTTCTTCTTGGCGGGGGCCTTTTTCTTGGCGGGGGCCTTCTTCTTCGGCTTTTCCTCGGCTTCTTCCGCCTTGGGCGCCTCGGCGACGGCGTTGTCCTTCACGATCTGAGAGGCCTTGCGGTTCTTCAGCTCGCTCTTTACGCGATCTTCGCTGATGGCCTTTTTCACGGTGTCGGCGTCCACCTGATAGCGCTTCGCCATCTCTTCGTACTCGGCGGCGATATCCTCGTCGGTGACTTCCACGCCTTCCAGCTCGGCGATCTTTTCCAGGGCCAGCTCGGTCTTGACTTCCTTCTCGGCTCTGTCCTTATAGGTGTCTCTCACGGACTGCTCGGTCATGCCCAGATACCCCAGGTACTGGTCGAAGGGGATGCCCTGCGCTTCAATGTTGTAGCGCATCTCGCTGACCATGTTGTCGGTGGTGCGGTCGATCATGCACTGGGGGATCTCCGCGGTGACCAGCTCCGCCAGCTTGTCGAACACGGCGGATTCAAAGTTGCGGTCAGAGGCGCTCTGCTTGCGCTCTTCCAGCGTCTTGCGGATATCGGCCTTCAGCTCGTCGAGGGTGTCGAACTCGCTGATGTCCTTGGCGAACTCGTCATCCAGCGCGGGCAGCTCTTTGGTCTTGATCTCGTTCAGCTTGATTTTGAACACGGCGGCTTTGCCGGCCAGCTCTTCCGCGTACTCCTCCGGGAAGGTCACGTTCACGTCGAACTCGTCGCCGGTGTTGTGGCCGATGATCTGCTCTTCAAAGCCGGGGATGAAGGAACCGGAGCCGATCTCCAGATCATGGTCTTCGCCCTTGCCGCCTTCAAAAGCCTTGCCGTCCACAAAGCCCTCAAAATTGATGTTGGCGATGTCGCCGTTCTCCACGGCCCTGTCGTCTACGGAAAGCTCTCTGGCGTTGTCGTTGCGCTTTCTCTCCAGGTCGGCGGCCACTTCCTCGTCGGTGACCTCCACGGGCTCCTTCACAGCGGAAAGGCCCTTGTAGCCGTCGATGGTGATCTCGGGCTTCACGGTGACCTTGCAGATGATGTGCGCGCCTTCTTTGCCCACTTCCTTGATGTCGAAATCGAAGGGGTTGTCGATGCCCACGATCCCGGCCTCTTCCAGCGCCTTGTCATAGGCGTCCGGGAAGGCGATCTCCAGCGCGTCGTCATAGAAGACGTTCTCGCCGTACATCTTTTCGATGATGGCCTTGGGGGCCTTGCCCTTGCGGAAGCCGGGCACGTTGATCTTATTCTTGTTCTTGTGGTAGGCCTTCATCACGGCCGCGTTGAAATCCTCGGCGGAGATGGTAAAGTCTACGGTAAATTCGTTGGTTCCTGTCTTTTCGGCAGAATTGAGCATGTTTTTTTCCTCCTGATTACGTCCGGCAAAATCCCTAACGGCGCCGGGCGGATAGAATATTAGCCATAACAGTATAACAGAAGAAAAAAAATATTTCCACCTTTTTTTGAAAAAAGACAGAAATATTTTCCATAATATGCGGATTGTTTTTATGGACTTTGCCGGTTTTGCCGTATGATACGGTAAAAAGTCGTCAGTCGTCAGAATTTTTTTTCCTTCGATTATTTCAAAGGAACGCCCGGAGGGCTTCTGGCGACTCACGACTCACGACTGGCGACTGGAAATTTCGGGCGTCAGCCCGAAATTTCCACCTTCTTCGGGCAGAAGTACAGAAAATCCGCGCTGGCGAGGGAGAAGGTGACGCCGTCGTATTCATAGTGCAGGTATCTCCCGCTGCGGTCGCCGTGGATGTGGCCGAAATAGCACCGGCGGACGTTGTATTCTTTCAATACGGAGAAAAGTTCCCCGCATACCTTGTCGTCGTAGACCACGGGGTAGTGGAGAAAGACCACCGGCTCGCCGCCCAGGGCCAGCGCCGCCTCGATGGAGGTTTTCAGCCGCCCGGCCTCGCGTTTCAGCACCTTTTCCACGTCCTCCGTCACGTCGTCAAAGAACCAGCCCCGGGTGCCGCACACGGCGAAATCGTCCACCCGGTAGGCGTTGTTGAAGAGAATCTTGATGGTGTGAAATTCGTTTTCCGCAAGAAAGGTCTCCATCTTGCGCATGGTGGCCCACCAGTAGTCGTGGTTGCCCTTGCCGATGATCTTCGTGCCGGGCAGGGCGTCCAGAAAGGCAAAATCTTCTTTTGCGCCGTTCAGGTCCATGGCCCAGGAGATATCCCCGGGCAACACCACCGTATCCCGGTCGGACACAACGGCCGACCAGTTCTTCTGCAGGCGCTGGGTGTAGTTGTCCCAGCCCTTGAAGATATCCATGGGCTTGCCC
Organism: uncultured Clostridia bacterium; assembly: GCA_947168785.1. Taxonomy (GTDB): domain Bacteria; phylum Bacillota; class Clostridia; order Oscillospirales; family Acutalibacteraceae; genus RUG806. The sequence goes on from CAMVNL010000292.1 coordinate 2,918, forward strand.
GATCCGAAGGACAGATGCGGGTCGGAGAGAACGTATAACATCAGGTTATCAGATCACAGGAAAAAAGGTTAAAAAAGAGGAAAGATGAAAGCGGAAAGATGAAAGGCGGAAGGACTTCGTCCTTACTCATTTTATAATAGCGCCGCAGGCCCGATTTTCATCTTTCATCTCTCATCTTTCATCATTCATAATTCCGTTTTATCCGATCCCCAGCAGACCATACACTGCCTGCTCCATCTCTTCCTTGCTGCAGATGCCGGTGAAGCGGGGAGAGGCGTTTTTCAGCGCTTTCAGCTGGGCGGGGGCCTTGGTGCCGGTCAGTTCCTCGATACGGGCCAGCTTCTCAAAGTCGTCCAGCTCCGTCACGTCCTTGCCCTCCAGCGCGCCCAGCACGGCGGCGGAGAATTTATAGGGCGAGGCGGTGGAGGCGATCACCGTGGGGGTCTCGTCGCCGGTGGCCTTGCGGTAGTTTTCATAGACCTGCACCGCCACGGCGGTGTGGGTGTCGCAGAGGTAGTGATACTTGTCAAAGGCGGCGGCGATGGTCTGCTTGGTGGCCTCGTCGTCGCAGCAGCCCGCGCTGAAAACGGACCGGATCTTTTCCAGCGTCTCCGGCCGGACGGTGTATTCGCCCGTTTCCGCCAGCTTCCCGAACAGGTCTCTGATCTCGTCGCTGCTGCCGCCGCACAGGTGGAACAACAGCCGTTCCAGATTGCTGGAGATCAGGATATCCATGGAGGGGGAGACGGTGGTATGGAAGGGGCGTTTGCGGTCGTAGCGGCCGGTGGTGAGGAACTCGGTCAGCACGTCGTTGGCGTTGGAGGCGCAGATCAGCCGGTTGACGGGCAGGCCCATCTCTCTGGCGTACCACGCCGCCAAAATGTTGCCGAAGTTGCCGGTGGGCACGGTGAAGTTGACC
>CAMVNL010000293.1 GCA_947168785.1 uncultured Clostridia bacterium
AAGGAGATCCCCATCGTCTGCGACGAGCACGCCGACATGACAAAGGGGACGGGCGTCGTCAAAATCACCCCCGCCCACGATCCCAACGACTTTGAGGTCGGTCAGCGCCATCAGCTGCCCATCGTCCGTACCTTTACCTATGACGGTCATCTGACCGGCAAAAAAGATAAGGAAGAAGCGGACGAGCTGTTCCGCAGCGGAAAGGCCACCAAGGACGAGCCGGAAGTGCTGGACTGCGGCAAATATGCCGGAATGGACACCATGCAGGCCAGAAAAGCCATCCTCGCCGATCTGGAGGCAGGCGGCTATATCAAGTGCATCGAGCCCATCAAGCACGACGTGGGCACCTGCTACCGCTGCCATACCAGCATCGAGCCCATGGTTTCCAAGCAGTGGTTCGTCAGAATGAACCCGCTGGCCGGTCCCGCCGTGGAGGCGGTGGAAAAGGGCGATATCCGCTTTGTTCCCGACCGCTTTGCCAAAAACTATATGAACTGGATGCGCGGCACCCGCGACTGGTGCATCTCCAGACAGCTTTGGTGGGGCCATCGGATCCCCGCCTGGTACTGCGCGGACTGCGGCGCCATGCACGTGCTGAAAGAAGATCCCGAACGCTGCCCCTCCTGCGGCAGTGCGAATATCAGTCAGGATCCCGATACGCTGGATACCTGGTTCTCTTCCGCCCTGTGGCCCTTCTCCACCCTCGGCTGGCCCGAGGAGACGGAGGACCTGAAGCGGTATTATCCCACCAACACCCTTGTGACGGGTTATGATATCATCGGCTTCTGGGTCAGCCGCATGATCTTCTCCGGCCTTGCTTATACGGGCAAAGCGCCCTTTGATACGGTGCTGATCCACGGCCTTGTGCGGGACGCGCAGGGCAGGAAAATGTCCAAGTCCCTGGGCAACGGCATCGACCCGCTGGAAATCATCGACAAGTTCGGCGCGGACGCGCTGCGCTTTACGCTGGCCACCGGCAACAGCCCCGGAAACGACATGCGTTTTTCCGATGAAAAGGTAGAGGCCTCCCGTAATTTCGCCAACAAACTCTGGAACGCCGCCCGCTTCGTGCTGATGAATCTCGGCGACGAGGAGCCGGCGCCCCATATCCCCGCGCAGCTTGCGCTGGAGGACAAGTGGATCCTCCATCAGTACAATCGTCTTGTCAAAGAGGTGACGGAAAACCTCGACCGGTATGAGCTTGGTATCGCCGTGCAGAAGCTGTACGACTTTATCTGGGACGTGCTGTGCGACTGGTACATTGAGCTGTGCAAGATCAGACTGAATTCTGACGACGCGCAGGCGCAGCAGACGGCCCGCGCCGTGCTGGTCTACGTGATGAGCAACACCCTCAAGCTTCTGCATCCGTTTATGCCCTTTATTACGGAAGAAATCTGGCAGACGCTTCCCCACGACGGGGAATCCATTATGATCTCCCCCTGGCCCACGGCGGACGATGCGCTCTGCTTCCCGGCGGAGGAGTCCAAAATGGAGCAGATCATGTCCGCCATCAAAGCGGTGCGCAACCGCCGCGCGGAGATGAACGTGCCCCCGTCAAAGAAGGCGCATCTCACCGTTTCCGCCAAGGATACCGGGATTTTTGCCGACGCCGCGCCCTATTTTGTGCGTCTGGCTTCCGCCTCCGGCATTGACGTGTGCGCCGCCGGTGAGACCGTGCAGCCGGAGGGCAGCGTCAGCGTGGTGACGGAAAGCGCCACCATCTACATGCCCATGGCGGAGCTGGTAGATCTGGATGCGGAGCGCAAGCGTCTTCAGAAGGAACTGGAGGACGTGGAAAGACGGCTGCAGCAGATCACCGCGAAGCTGTCCAATCAGGGCTTCCTGTCCAAAGCGCCTGCGGCCGTGGTGGAAGAGCAGCGCGTCAACCAGCAGAAGCTGACCGAAAAAGCCGCCCTGATCAGAGCCGGCATCGAAAACCTCGGCTGACAGCTTTGCCTGTCCGCCGTATCTCATATCATCATTGCCTCTAACAGGCACATTCCGCTCCGGAGGCGCACATGAATCTGGAAGAAGCCGTCGGCTATTATCATTCGCTGGAACGGTTCGGCGTTCGTCCCGGCCTGGAAAGGATCCGGTCTCTCTGTTCTCTGCTGGGCGAACCGCAAAGTCGGTTTGCCTGCGTTCACGTGGCCGGCACCAACGGGAAAGGGAGCACCTGCACCGAGCTGGCGTCGATCCTCACCGCCGCCGGTTACCGCACGGGGCTATATACGTCCCCGTACGTCATTGAATTTCGCGAGCGCATTCGTCTCAACGGTGAGATGATCCCGCCGGAAGCGCTCTGCCGCGTTACGCAGAAGGTCAGAACCGCTGTTGAGACGCTGGCTTCTCAGGGGACGACAGTGACGGAGTTTGAAGCCGTCACCGCCGCCGCGTTCCTGTATTATGCCGAAAGCGGATGCGATATCGTTGTGCTGGAAACAGGCCTCGGCGGGCGTTTTGACGCCACCAACCTGGTGGCATCGCCGCTTTGCAGCGTCATCACTTCCGTCTCACTGGATCATACGAAGATCCTCGGCGACACCGTGGAACTGATCGCCGCCGAAAAGTGCGGTATCATCAAACCCGGCCGTCCCGTAATCACCGGCGCGGAACAGCTTCCTTCCGTTCTTGACGTCATCCGACAGGCGGCGGACAAGCAGGGGAGCGAGCTGATCGTAGCGGATCCCTCCGAGTTGATCCCGCTTCATTCGGATATCACAGGGACCGACGTTTCATGGCAGGGAATTGAACTGCATATCCCGTTCTGCGGGACGCATCAGGTCTGCAATACGGCCCTGGTTCTTTCCGCTGTTACGGTTCTTCGCCGGGAGGGCTACCGGATCGCCGACGGACAGATCGCAGAAGGCCTTGCCGCCGCGACCATCCCGGCTCGCATTGAGATCATCAATCGTTCGCCCCTCGTCATTCTTGACGGTTCGCATAACGACGGCTCCACCGCCGCTCTGGCCGATGCGCTGAAGGCGTATCTCCCCGGAAAGCGTATTCTTGCCGTGATGGGAATGATGGCGGACAAGGACTGTTCGAGTGCGCTGAATCATTTACTGCCCTTGTTTTCAAAGGTGATCGCCGTTGCGCCTTCCAATCCCAGAAGCATGGAGGCGGAGCGATTCAGGGACCTTGTCCTGCAGCAGGGTGTTGATGCGCAGGCAGCCGCGTCACCGGCGGAGGGCGTTTCGGAAGCCGTCCGTCAGTTGAAGGGATATGACGCGCTGGCGGTATGCGGATCGCTGTATTTAGCGGCAGATATCAGAGCAAATTTACTTCAATATTTCAGCAAAGACATCAGGAGGGAACAAACATGCCAATAAAAGTGGAAGCGGCTGTTGTCACGCAGAAAAAGCAAAACGTCCCCTTTAATCCAGACAGCGTCAATATCAACGGAAAGGTGCTGCCCCATGAGGTAGTGCAATCCGGCTATAAAGGCACCGGCGTCATGAGTGGAACGGTCTTTTTCGCGGTCTCCAGTTCTGACATCGAGGGTTTTGCGGATGCGTCCGTGGCGGCTTTCAACGAGCGCGCCGATCATCTGAACGACGAGAATGCGGACCCGTCCGATATCATTACGGGCTATTTCAAGGACAGCGTTTATGCTTTGGGGGAAATGGGTCACCGTTCTTCGGATCTTGACTCCTCCATCCTTTACGCCTACGGCAACTACGTGATCCTGGCAAAGACGGGCAACACGCAGCTTTACGCCTATTCCAAAAACGGCTTTGCGAAGGTGACGCCCGCGCTGTTTGCCAATGAGGACGGCGCTTCCCAGTACGGCCTTTGCACGTTCCCGATGGTCGCGGTCGACGATATCTTCCT
>CAMVNL010000294.1 GCA_947168785.1 uncultured Clostridia bacterium
TCAGCAAATGGCCTTGCCGGTGCGGCTGTTTAAGCTGCTGGGCGGGAAGGTCATCATTCTGACCAACGCCGCGGGGGCGGTCAACACCGCCTACCGCGTGGGCGACATCATGCTGATCAGGGACCACATCAAGCTGACCGGCGACAGCCCCATGGGCGGCGCGAATCTCCCGGAATTCGGGCCGCGCTTTTTTGACGTGACGGATATGTATACGGCTTCGCTTCGCAAGCTGGCGCTGGACTGCGCGGAGGGAAGCGGGCTGACCTTTCACGAAGGGACCTATATGTTTTTCACTGGTCCGCAGTTTGAAACCCCGGCGGAGATCCGTGCGGCAAGAATGCTCGGCGCGGACGCGGTGGGCATGTCCACGGTGACGGAAGCCCTCACCGCCGCCCATTGCGCCATGCCGCTGCTGGCGTTTTCCGTCATGACCAACATGGCGGCAGGCGTGCTGCCGGACGTGAAGCTCAGCGACGAAGAGGTGGGCGAGGCCGCCGGTAAGATCGCCGAACGCTTCGGGAATTACATGAAAAAGGTGATCGAACGCTTATGAAAACGCTTTACCGCGGCGCAACGCTGCTTTGTTCCGACGGCGACGGTTTTTCCGTCCTCAAAAACGGTTATCTCGGGGTGGACGGCAAGACCATCTGCTATCTGGGCGACGCCGCCCCGCAGGACGATTATGACCTGACGAAGGACATGACCGGCAAGATCATTATGCCGGGCCTTTACAACTGCCATACCCACAGCCCCATGGTGCTGCTGCGGGGCGTGGGAAGCGATCTGCCGCTGGATCAATGGCTCTTCGGCAAGATCTGCCCCATCGAGGACAGAATGACGCCGGAGGACGTGGCGGCGGGCAGCGCCCTTGCCGTCATGGAGATGATCGCGGGCGGCACCGTCAGCTTTTCCGATATGTATTTCTCACCGGATCAGACGGCGGAGGTGGTGATCAACGCCGGCATGAAGGCGAACCTCTCCCGCCACGTGCAGTCCTTTATCCCCGGAGAAAAGCCGGAGGACTCCGTAAGCCTCAACGAGGCCAAGGCCCTTTATAAGCGTTACAATGGCGCGGCGGAGGGCCGCGTGAAGGTGGATTGGTGCGTCCATGCGGAGTACACCTGCACGGAGGACATGACCCGGGCGCTGGCCGCGTGCTGCAAGGCGACAAACGGCAACCTGCATATCCACCTCTCCGAAACAGAAAAGGAACACCGGGAGTGCAAAGAAAAATACGGCGTGACCCCTGCCGCCTGGTTTGAGCGGCTTGGGGCTTTCGACTGCGGCGGCTTTGCCGCCCACTGCGTGGCGCTGGAGGACGCGGATATCGAGATTCTGCGCCGCCACCATATCAGCGTGGCCCATAACCCCACCAGCAATATGAAGCTTGGCAGCGGCGTCGCGCCTGTGGAAAAGTTTATCCGCTCCGGCCTCAACGTGACGCTGGGAACAGACGGCGCGGCCAGCAACAATAACCTGAATCTGTTCGAGGAGATGCATCTGGCGGCTCTGCTGCAAAACGGCTTCCTGCGTGACGCCACCGTCATGAACGCCGTCACGGTGCTGAAAATGGCCACGGAGAACGGCGCGAAATTACAGCGCCGGGAGAACTGCGGCAAGCTGGCGGTGGGGTATCGGGCGGATTTTATCGCGGTGGATACCGACAGACCGCACCTGACTCCCTGCCTCGACGCGCCCGCGCTGATCGTCTATGCCGCGCAGGCTTCCGATGTGGTACTCACCGTTGTGGACGGCAAGATCCTCTTTGAAAACGGCGATTTCAAGACCATTGATAAGGAAAAGACGTATTTCGAAGTGAAGAAAGCCGTCGAGCGTCTCTATCATTGATTGTTTTTTTTGTTCAGAAAGGAACCCCATGGAACGAGCCGATAAAGATCTGGCGTTTATGCTGCAATATGAAAACATCGCGTGGTATGAGGACGGCAAGAGATCGGAAGAGCGTCGTGTAGGGAAAGAGTGTAGATCATCACGAGGTCACGCAGGCTCTGAAAGATATGGTCACCCAGAGCGCCGGTCCCTATACCGCCGCGGCGGTGGGCATGGCGCTGGCGGCATACGAATGCCGCGATAAGACCGAAGCGGAGCAGCGCGCCTATCTCAAAGACGCTGCCTATACCATTTCCCATGCCCGCCCCACCACGGCGAACCGCATGGCTCTGATCACCGGCGGCTGTCTGGAGGCCGCCGAAACAGCCCTTGCTTCCGGCGAAAACGTCAGCGAAGCCATCATGGCTTACACCGTCGCCACCAATAACCGGCGGTATAACAAGGTCTATCAGATGGCGCGGCATCTGGTGAAGATGATCCCCACCCACGGCGCGGTCATGACACAATGCTTCGGCGAGACCATCGTGGGGCAGATGTGCAGAGTGGCGAAAGAAGAGGGGAAAGGGGATATCCGTATTTTTTGCCCGGAGACCCGGCCCTATTTTCAGGGCGCACGCCTGACAGCCACCGTCTGCCGGGATATGGGGATGGACGTGACGGTTATCACGGACAATATGCCTGCCTTTACCATGAAAAATGAAGGGGTTGACGTGTTCACCTCCGCCGCTGACGCCATCTGCATGGACGGACACGTGGTCAATAAAGTGGGAACCTTTCAAATCGCCATCGCGGCAAAATATAACCACATTCCGTATTTCGTCACCGGCGCGCCGGATAAGGTTCACCCCACCATCGACACGGTTAAAATTGAAATGCGCGACCCCGACTTTTCGCTGCAGGCCATGGGCGTGAAGACCGCCGCCGACGGGGTCAAAGGGTACTATCCCGCCTTCGATATCACCCCGCCGGAGCTGGTCAGCGGCGTCGTCACCGACCGGGGCATCTACGTCCCCTACGACCTTGACCGGTATTATGAGGGAAGCGACATGGGCGAGTTTGAGATGGTGATTTAGTGGTTAGTGATTAGTGGTTAGTGATTAGTGATTGGTTCTTAAGAAGTCGATTGTCTGATTGTCTATATAAATCAAGAATAATATAAAACAGTGCCTGTTTACTGCAAAAACCGCATCGTAAACAAGCGCTGTTTCTTGATTGATAAAATCTACTCTAAGTGAAGATTACTATTCACTAATCACTAACCACTTACTTGATGGACGCGGTCTTCTCCTTCTGGATCACGTCGTGGGCGCCGCCCTCGGTGATGGAGGTGGCGGAGACCAGCGTCAGCTTGGCCTTGGCCTGCAGCTCGGGGATAGAAAGCGCGCCGCAGTTGCACATGGTGGAGCGCACCTTGCTCAGCGACAGCGCCACGTTGTCTTTCAGTTTGCCGGCGTAGGGGACGTAGCTGTCCACGCCCTCTTCAAAGGAGAGGTGCTTTGCGCCGCCCAGGTCATACCGCTGCCAGTTGCGGGCGCGGTTGGAGCCCTCGCCCCAGTACTCTTTGTAATAGGTGCCGCCGATGTTGACCTTGTTGGTGGGGCTTTCGTCGAAGCGGGCGAAGTAGCGGCCCAGCATCACGAAGTCCGCGCCCATGGCCAGCGCCAGGGTGATATGGTGGTCGTAGACGATGCCGCCGTCGGAGCAGACGGGGATGTACACGCCGGTCTCCTCGAAGTAGCGGTCGCGCTCGGCGCACACGTCGATCAGCGCGGTGGCCTGGCCGCGGCCGATGCCCTTGGTCTCGCGGGTGATGCAGATGCTGCCGCCGCCGATGCCCACCTTGATGAAGTCGGCGCCGTGCTCGGCCAGGTAGCGGAAGCCCGCGGCGTCCACCACGTTGCCCGCGCCCACCTTCACGCTGTCGCCGTAGTGCTCACGCACCCACTCCAGGGTGAAGCG
>CAMVNL010000295.1 GCA_947168785.1 uncultured Clostridia bacterium
CCACCGCGCTGGTGGAGTCGTCCAGAATGAGGATCTTCGGCTTTTTCAGCAGGGCGCGGGCGATGCACAGCCGCTGCTTCTGCCCGCCGGAGACGTTGGCGCCCCCCTGCTCGATGTAGGTGTCGTATTTATCCGGGAAGGTCTCGATGAACTCGTCGGCGCAGGCGGCCCGGCAGGCGGCTTTCAGCTCCTCGTCGGTGGCCTCCGCGTTGCCCCAGCGCAGGTTCTCTTTGATGGTGCCGGAGAAAAGCATGTTTTTCTGCAATACCACGGCCACCTGATCCCGCAGGACGTTCAGGGAATAGTCCCGCACGTCGACGCCGCCCACCTTCACGCTGCCGTCGGTGACGTCATAGAGGCGGGAGATCAGCTGGATGAGAGTGGTCTTGCCCACGCCCGTGCCGCCGATGACGCCGACGGTCTGGCCGGAGGCGATGTGCAGGTCGATATCGGACAGGGCGTCCCGCTCCGCCTTTTTGGAATACTTGAAATTGACGTGGTTGAAATCCACACGGCCGTCGGGGACCTCCGTGACGGGGTTCTCAGGCTCGGTCAGGGTGTTGACCTCGTCCAGCACCTCCGTGATGCGCTTGGCGGAGGCCACCGCCATGGTGACCATCACGAAGATCATGGAGAGCATCATCAGGGACATGAGCAGCTGCATGGAGTAGGTGATCATGCTGGAAAGCGTCCCCACGTTCAGATAAGTGCCGCCGGAGGAGACCACCAGCTTTGCCGCGAAGAAGGAGATCAGCAGCATGGAGACGTACATGGCGATCTGCATCACAGGGGCGTTGAAGGCCACGATGCGCTCGGCGGCGGTGAAGTCCCTGCGGACGTCCTCGGAGGCCGCGCCGAACTTTTTCTTTTCATAGTCCTCCCGCACGAAGCTCTTCACCACGCGGATGCCCTTGACGTTCTCCTGCACAGAGGCGTTGACGGCGTCGTACTTTTTGAACACGGCGCGAAAGCGCGGCATGGCCTTATATACGATAAAGCCGAGGCAGAAGGCCAGAAACGGGATGACCGCCACGAAGACGAAGGCCAGCTTTTTGCCCACGACCGTGGCCATGACAGAGGCGAAGATCAGCATCAGCGGCGCCCGGACGGCGGTGCGGATAATCATCATGAAGGCGATCTGCACGTTGTTCACGTCCGTGGTCAGCCGCGTCACCAGCGAGGAGGTGCTGAACTTGTCGATGTTGGAGAAGGAAAAATCCTGGATCTTGTAAAACAGGTCGTGGCGCAGGTTTTTGGCAAAGCCGGAGGCCGCCGTGGCGCAGAGCTTTCCCGCCAGCACGCCGAAGCCCAGCGACACGAAGGCCATGAGCACCAGCAGCACGCCGTCCTTGACGATATCGCTCATGGTGCAGCCTTCCTGAATGCTGTTGATCAGGTTTTTGGTGATCATCGGGATGATACACTCGCAGCTGACCTCCCCCATCATCAGGATGGGCGTCAGGATCGTCTGCTTTTTGTATTCCCGCACGCTGCCGGCCAGTTTTCTGACCATGCCCGGTTCTTTCTGTTTCAAATCTGTCTCATCCCCCGAATTCTGATTTGGAGTCAATAATTTGTAATTTTATCATAATAAAAAAAATTTTTCAACCGAAAAATCGCGTTCGGAAAAGAAAAAAATGATCTTCCCGAAAGAAGATCAGATCGTTTTCTTTGCCGCGGCCTCCTCCAGCATCTGCCGTGCGGAGATCAGCTGCGTTTCGCCGGGGTTTTCCCCGTAGTTGATGCGGGCCAGCTCCCTCGCCCGCCCCTCCTTATCCAAAGAGGTGATGCGGGTATAGGTCTTGCCGTCCAGCTCTTCCTTCCGCAGGAATTTGTGCTCGTCGGCATAGGCCGCGATCTGTGACAGATGGGTGATGCACAGCACCTGCGCCCGGCGGGACACCTGCGACAGCTTGACGGCGATTTTGGAGGCAGCCTCGCCGCTGACGCCCGCGTCGATCTCGTCGAAGATCAGTGTGCCGACGGAATCCTTTTCCGACAGCACGTTTTTCAGCGCCAGCATGATGCGGGACAGCTCGCCGCCGGAGGCCACCTTGCCCAGGGGCTTCGGCGTTTCGCCCGCGTTGGCGGAGATCAGGAAGGTCACCCGGTCCGCGCCGTCCGGCCCAAGCTCCGCGGGCAGTATCTCCGCGACAAAGCGGCAGGACCGCATATTGAGGAAGGCCAACTCCCCTTCCACCGCGGCGGAAAGCTTTTTCGCGCTCTTTTTGCGGGCGGCGGTGAGGGCGGCGGCCTGTTTCTCGCAGGAGGCCAGCAACGCGTCCCGCTCGGCGGACAATTCCCGGATCCGCTCGTCGGAAAGGGTGATCAGCTGCAATTCCTTCTGCGCGTCGGCAAGGAAAGCCAGCATCTCCTCCTCCGTCTCGCCGTATTTGCGGGAGAGGCGGTAGAGCAGGTCCAGCCGCTCCTCGATGGCGTCAAGGCTCCCCTCCACATTGTCCAGCTGGTTCAGCACGTCGTCGATGACCGCGGCGGCGTCGGCCACGGTGTTTTCCGCCTCCTCCAGGGTGGAGGCGACGGCGTCCAGCCCCTTGGCGACGGAGGCGACGGCGTTGATCTCCCGGGCGGCCTGCGCGATCAGCGAGGCGGCCCCGGCGCTGTCGGAATCGCCGCTGAGGGCGTTGACGGCGGCCTTCAGGGCGGAAGCCAGCCTGATGGAATTGTTGAGGATATTTTTCTTGCGGTGCAGCTCCTCCCGCTCCCCCACGGTGACCGCCGCCTCGGTCAGCTCGTTGATCTGCCAGGTCAGCAGGTCGATGCGCCGGGCCTTTTCCGCCTCGTCCGTCTGCAGGGAGCGGATGGCCTTTTTCACGGCAGAAAGCCGCGCGAAATCGGCGGCGTAGGCGTCCACCTGCGGGGTCAGACCCGCGAAGGAATCAAGGAAAAAGACGTGCTTCGCGCTGTCCAGCAGCGCCTGAGAATCCCGCTGGCCGTGAATATTGATAAGCGTTTCCCCCACGCTTTTCAGCATGGAGACGGTCACCGTCACACCGTTGACGCGGCAGAGGTTTTTGCCGTCCTTATAGATCGTGCGCTGCAGCAGCAGCGTTCCGTCTTCCTCCGCCGGCACGCCGCAGTCGGCCAGCGCCTCGGAAACCGCCGGGGAAATCTCTTCAAACAGGGCGGAAACAAAGGCGTGGGATGCCCCGGTGCGGATCAGCTCCCGGGAGGTCTTCTGTCCGGTGACGGCGTTGATGGAATCAATGACGATGGATTTGCCTGCGCCGGTCTCGCCGGTCATCACGTTCAGCCCCCGTGAGAACGACACGGAGGCCTTTTCAATGATGGCGATATTTTCAATTTCCAGCAGCTTCAGCATACTCAGAATCCGAATATTTCATCCAGTTGTTTTCTGACGCCGGCAGCAGCCTCCACCGAGTAACAGACGGCGAAGATGGTATCGTCGCCCGCGATGGTACCGGCCACCTCCGGCAGGTCCATGGAATCCAGCGCCGCACAGGCGGCCTGCGCCGTGCCGGCGTGGCATTTGACCACCACGGTGTTCATGGCGGTGTCGGTGTGCGCCACCGCGCCGGCGAGGATGGCCATATACTTGGCGTTTTCGCTGTCGGCCTTGGCCCGGGGCAGGCAATATTTATACACGCCGTTGGGCGCGGCCTGCTTCACGATACGCATCTGCTTGATATCCCGCGAAACGGTGGCCTGCGTCACGCTGACCCCCGCCGCGTTCAGCATCCGCAGCAGGTCCTCCTGCGTGCTGATCACGTTGTTTTCGATCAGCTCCGCGATGATGGTGTGTCTGTCCTTTTTCATATGGTTCTCCT
>CAMVNL010000296.1 GCA_947168785.1 uncultured Clostridia bacterium
CAGCAGAAAGAGGCTGCCAGGGCGCTTGAAAAACAGCAGAAAGAGGCTGCCAGAGCGCTAGAAAAACAGCAGAAAGAGGCTGCCAGAGCGCTAGAAAAACAGCAGAAAGAGGCCGCCAAGGCGCTTGAAAAACAGAAAAAAGAGAAGGAAACCACGACGCTGCCGGCGCCGACGACCGACCCGAAGGAGAAGGCCGAAACGACGAAAAAAGCTGAGCCGGAGAAAACAACGGCGCCGGAACGGCTGACGTGGGAAACGCTGCAAAAGACCCCTGAGCGCTATAAAGAGGTGCTTTCGCTGATTTGCGAAAACCGCAATGCAGGGGCGATCAACGAGGCGCTGTCCGCCGGTCTGTCGAAAGACGAACAGGCGCTTGCCCTGGAGGTTTTTGTGTCAGGCGACAAAGTGCCGAAAGAATTGGCGAAATCGTTTACAGCGTTCTGCAAAGAAAACGGTTATGCTTTCCCGGAGATGACGGAAACCGACTTTTATCAGCGCGTGTCGAAGGGGTTCCGCATCGGCTGGAGCTATCGGAAGAAGGAGTGCAGCCTGAGCTGCTATTCCATTCCGGAAGAGGATTATACCGAAGATCGGCGTTACCTTGACGCGGAACGGTACGTGGACGCCGGGTGCATTCTGTACACCTGTCAAAACGGCAATTACGTGGAATATGCCCAGGTGCTTGACGTGAAATACGGTATCGTTACGGATAATACCTGCTACGGCTTTGCCATCAAGCTCCGGTATCTCGATCCCGAAATGATCGATCCCGCCTATGATGAAACCGCTTATTATATGGATGGCGACCTGCTGTTTAACCTGCCGCGCGAAACGCAAGGCAAGCCCGGTTATTTTGTCGCGGCGACGGATCTGCACAGAACGCCGGAGCCCAACCGAAACAATTATCTCAGCTATTGGAAGTGGCAGCCGCTGAGCGGTTATCACGGCGATCTGGACGGCAAGGATGTGTATATGGGGATGGGAAGCTGCAAGACGCTGCAGTTTACCGTGACGGCGCATTCTTCGAGAGCGAATACCATGACCGTTCTATATCCCAGCGGCAATACGGAGGTCAAGAGCTACTGGGCGATGGTCAATAAAAAGGCGCTTTATGTGATCGATCAATAGGCGCTTTTGCACGGGTGGATGAACGGCGCCGCGGCAGCGCCCTGACCATTGTCAGGTTGTATGCCCCTGCCGATTGAGGTGAAGCCGAAACGGAGCCGGCAGGCCTATTGAAAACAGTAAAGGATCTTTGAACCAACCCGTTCAAGGATCCTTTTTTCTGCCTGAAAACTGATTTGAGACGTTTCGCGTCACAATGTGCGCCATCCGCGTCACAATGTGCGCCAACCGTGTCACAATGTGACGTAGAGAAGAGAAGAAAAGAGAAGAGAAGAAAAGAAAAGAGAAGAGCAGAATAGATAAGAGGAGAGGAAAAGAAAAAAAGAGAAGAGCGGAGCAGAGAAAAGAAAATAAAATTTCCCCCAAAAAAGAAAAGAGGCGCGGGGGGAAGAAAACCGCATGACGCGTTTTCTTCCTTCCCGCCCCCTCATGCAGCACGCCGCCTCAATCGTGCCAAATGGCGCAAACAACCATCGTAGCACGGCGCATTGCGCCGTCTGGGGTGTTCGGTTTGTTCAACAAAAAACCGACAGAATATCGTCTGTCAAAGGCCGATGACTCGGGGAAACGTCTGTGTATGGGATACCGTCAGACGGCGCGGGTCTCCAGTGGAGACCTCTGCCGAAGGCAGAAGCGCCGACCGAGCCGGCAGGCGAGACCGCAATGCGCCGTGCTGCCTTTTCAGATCAGCTTGAACACCGCCGACGCGGTGGAGGCGAGGGCGACGGAGACAGGTTCATCCTCCGTGACGGTCCCCACGACCTCGTGCTGCCACAGGTCATACAGGCGATAGCTGCCCGTCAGGCCCAGCTCCCGCAGGGTGACGGAGACGGTGCGTTCCGCTTCCGTCAGGTTGAACAGGGCGACCACGGGCGCGCCGTCCTCCATGGCGTTCTGCCAGACGGCTTCCTCCTTTTCACAGCGGACGGGCACGGGCTTGGCGCCGTGCTGGTTCACCTCCAGCAGGTCCCGGTTGGTCAGCAGCTGCAGGGTGAAGTCGTCGTTGTCCCGCATCTCCGCGCCGATCATCAGGGGTGAGCGGAAGACGCACCACAGGTTCAGCATGGTGATCTGCTCGTCGTGAGTGAAGCGGGTGTAGCGGCTGCCCAGCTTGCGGTGGGTGACCATCAGACGGCCCACGGGCAGCATGTCGCAGTCCGGCCATTTGCCGTCGCCCACAAAGGCGTACCACTGTTCGCACAGGCGGAACATTTCGATCAGCTTATCCCGGCGGTCCCAGAAGTCGCCGCTCATGCGCCACATATCGGCGTTGGCGGAAAGATGCCGGGCGTGGGCGATGGGAGCGGGACCGGGGGAGAGGCTCAGCACCATGGGGCGGCCGCACCTGTCGATGGCGTTCCGCATCAGCTCGATCTCCTTCGCGGCGGAATAGGGGTTGTCCTTCAAAAACTCCGTGTTGGCGATATCGTCCACCTTCACGTAGTCCACGCCCCACTGGGCGAAGAGGGCGAAGACGGATTCATAGTATTCCCGCGCGCCGGGCTTGTCCGCGTCCACGCCGTACATGTCGGTGTTCCACGGGCAGACGGAATACTGGGCGGCGATATCCCTGGCGGGAATGCCGGTGACGGTCTTCGCGCCGGAATGGACGGCCTGACGGGGAATGCCCCGCAGCAGGTGAACGCCGAATTTCAGCCCCATGGCGTGGATTTTCTCCGCGATGACGGAAAAGCCCTTGCCGCCGGCGGCGGAGGGGAAGCGGTTCTCCGCCGGGATCAGCCGTGAGTATTCGTCCATGCACAGGGGGGTGAAGTTGTTGTAATCGGTGTCCACGGCGGTTGGCTCATACCACTGAATGTCGCAGACCACGTACTGCCAGCCGTAGTCCTTGAGGTATTTTGCCATGTATTCGGCGTTGGCAAGCAGGTCTTTTTCGGTGACGCCCGCGCCGTAGCAGTCCCAGCTGTTCCAGCCCATGGGGGGCGTGGGCGCGGCAGGCTTTCTGTTGATCATATCGCTTGTTCTCCTTTATTGCAGAAAGTATCAGTTCCTCGTGGGGTAGTTTTCCTTCACCACCAGTTCGTGCCCCTGGTCGGAGCAGATCCAGTTATAGAGGATGCGCTCGGGGGAATCCGCCGGGGCGTCCTTGCGGATGACCGCGTAGAAGTCGTTGGTCAGCGGGTATTCGCCGCTGCCGATGGTCTCGTTATCCGGCGTGACGCCGTTCACGTCCAGAATTTTGCTGGTGGAGAGCTTGTCGGTCTCCATATTGGTCAGGTAGTAATAGACGGTATAGCCAAGGGCGTCCGCGCTGTCGTCATAGTCCGCCACGGCCTCCAGCAGGCCGATCATGGAACCGACGATCATGTCGGAGGGCGGGTTCATCAGCTCGTCGCCCAGGTCGATCAGCTTGTCGAACAGGGTCTGTGAGCCGCTGTCCTTGTTGCGCTGATAGGCGAGGATCGGATGCGGCTCGCCGCCCACCTCCTGCCAGTCGGTGACGTTGCCCCGGTAGATCTCCTTGATCTGGTCGATGGTCAGGGACTGCACCACGTTCTCCTGCGAGCAGATGAACACCAGTGCGTCCACGCCGATGGGCGTCATCTCCAGCTCCACGCCGCTGTCCTGAACGTATTGTTTTGCCTCTTCGCTGGGCTCGTAGGCCAGCAGGATATCAAAGCCGCCGTCGACGATGGCCTTGTAGTTGTCGGTCG
>CAMVNL010000297.1 GCA_947168785.1 uncultured Clostridia bacterium
GCCCGCCTGCACGAACCGGTAGATATTGTCGATGAACAGCAGCACGTCCTGGTTTTTTTGATCCCGCAGGTATTCCGCCATGGTCAGGCCCGTCATGGCCACGCGCATGCGCGCGCCGCTGGGCTCGTTCATCTGGCCGAAGGCAAGGATGGCCTTGTCGATGACGCCGCTGGCCTCCATGTCGGCGATCAGCTCGTTGGCCTCACGGGAGCGCTCGCCCACGCCGGTAAACACGGAGTAACCGCCGTGGTCCGTGGCGATGTTGTGGATCATTTCCATGATCAGCACGGTTTTACCCACGCCCGCGCCGCCGAACAGGCCGATCTTGCTGCCCTTGGCATAGGGCACCAGCAGGTCGATGACCTTCAGGCCCGTCTGCAGCAGCTCGTCTGCCGGGCGCTGCTCCGCCAGAGAGGGGGCGGGGCGGTGGATGGGCCAGTATTCCTTGGCGTGGATAGCGCCCTTGCCGTCCACGGGGCGGCCCAGCACGTCCACCACGCGGCCCGTCACCGCGTCCCCCACGGGGACCGTGATGCCGCTGCCGTCGCCGCTGGCCTCCATGCCGCAGTATAAGCCTTCCGGTGCTTCCAGCGCCACGGCGCGGACCACGCCGCCGCCGATATGCGCGGAAACCTCCATATGACGGCCGGAACCGCCCACCGTCAGCAGGGAGTTGATGGGGGGCTCTTCGCCCTCTTTGAACCGCACGTCGATGACCGGCCCGGAGATCCGGACGATGGTGCCGGTGATGAGTTTTTTCATGGGATTACCTTCTTTTTGTCAATGTCAGGACAAGGGGGGAAGCGATCAGTCGGAAGTGGGAAGTCGGAAGTCGGAAGTCAATCGGCGTTGCCGATAGGGTCGCTTCGCTCCTCGGTGCGCCGTCTTGCGACGGCTTATCATAATAAAACCCTATGGCTCGCCGTTTCTTTGTCAGACAGAGAACGGTGAGTTGCGGGACTTCCGACTTCCGACTGATGACTTCCGACTGAAAAAGGCGCAAAGCGCCGCGCTACCGCTTGATAGCCGCCGTGATTTCCGCCAGTTCGTTGGTGATGCTCAGCTGGCGGGCGGTTTTCAGTTGGGTCTGCAGCTCTTTGATCATGTCGTCCGCGTTGGAGGCGGCGGACTGCATGGCCTCCATCCGGGCGGCGTTCTCGCTGGCGGCGCTCTGCATCAGCATGCTGTAAAGCATCCCGGAGCAGTACTTGGGCACGAAGGCGTCCAGCGCCTCCTGCGCCCCGGGCTCATAGAGCATTTCCGTCGGGGAATAGTCGTCCTTGGCGTCCTTGAAATCGTGGCGCAGGAGCGGGAGCAGCCGGAAGCACACCGGCTTGCCCTTGGCACCGGAATAGGGCGTGTAGATGATATACACCTCGTTGACCTGATCCGTCACGTACATGTCGATCAGCTCTTTGGAGAGGGCCTTGGCCAGCTCCAGCGACGGGTGCATGGAGGAGCCGGGCAGCACCCGGTCGGGGATGATGCCGTCGGCGGCGAGGATCTCCTTGCCCACCATGCCGAAGCAGTAGAGCAGAGGGTCCTTCTTTGTGGGCAGCTTTTCCTTCGTCAGCTCCGCCACGGCGTGGTTATAGTCGCCGCACAGGCGCTTATCCCCCATCACGCTCATAAACAGCGCGGTGCCCAGGGGGGATTTGTCGATATAATAGTTGTGGATGTCCGCGCCCTTGGTGACCTGAAGAATGTCCTCCATGGTGCGGCGCAGCATTTCCACGTATTTCTTTTCGTAGTCAATGCTCTCCACCGCCCGTTTCAGCCGGGAAACGGACAGCAGATACATGGCGTTGGTGATCTGCTTCGTCTGGGTGACGCTGGTCAGCCGGCGCTTGATCTCTCCGGGGGTGTTCATACCTGCCGCCCGAACGCCTTGAAGCGCTCCTCCGCCTTCGTTTTCACGTCGTCGGGCAGGTCGCCGGTCTCGTCGATGACCTCGCACAGGTCGGCGCACTGTTCGCCGAGGAAGTCAAGGAACCGGGCGAGATATGCCGGGAAGGCCTTTTCCCCCACGCCGGTGAACAGATCCTGCGAATAGGCCAGCAGCAGCAACACCTGCCGTGACAGGGAATAGGGGCTGCTCTTGCCCTGCTTGAACAGGTTCACAAGGCCCTCGCCCTTGTCCAGCAGTTTTTTGGTGGCGGGGTCCACGTCGCTGCCGAAGCGGGCGAAGACCGCCATTTCCCGGTACTGTGACAGGTCGATGCGCAGGGTACCGGAGACCTTCTTCATGGCGTTCGTCTGGGCGGCGCGGCCCACACGGGAGACGGAAAGGCCGGTGTTCACCGCGGGACGCACGCCCGAATGGAACAGCTCGCTTTCGAGGTAAATCTGCCCGTCGGTGATGGAGATGACGTTGGTGGGAATGAACGCGGAGATGTTGTTCTCCATGGTCTCCACGATGGGCAGGGCAGTCAGGCTGCCGCCGCCCCTGCCCCTGGAAAGGCAGGCGCTGCGCTCCAGCAGACGGGAGTGGAGATAGAACACGTCGCCGGGGTAGGCTTCCCGTCCCGGCGGGCGGTGCAGCAGCAGGGAGATGGTCCGGTAGGCCACCGCGTGCTTGGAGAGATCGTCGTACACGATCAGCACGTCCCTGCCCTGTTCCATGAAATATTCCGCGATGGAGCAGGCGCTGTAGGGCGCTAAATACTGCATGGCGGGGCTGTCGGAGGCGGTGGCCGCCACCACGGCGGTGTAGGCCATGGCGCCGCCGTTTTCCAGCGTCTTGATGACCTGCGCCACGGTGGAGGCCTTCTGGCCGATGGCGCAGTAGACGCAGATCACGCCCGTCTCTCTTTGGTTCAGGATGCTGTCCACCGCGATGGTGGTCTTGCCCGTCTGCCGGTCGCCGATGATCAGCTCACGCTGGCCCCGGCCGATGGGGATCATGCTGTCGATGGCAAGAATGCCCGTCTGCATGGGCTTATCCACCGGTCGTCTGTCGGTGACCGTGGGGGCGGGCCGCTCCACGGGATAGTATTTTTCCGGTTCAAAGGGCGCGCCGTCCAGGGCCCGGCCGATGGGGTCCAGCACCCGGCCAAGGACGTTGTTCCCCACGGGGATCTCCGCCACCGCGCCGGTGCCGCGCACGCCGTCGCCCACCTTCACTTCGTCGGCGGAATCGAACAGCACCGCCCCGGCGCCGTTTTCGTCCAGGTCCAGCGCCATGCCCATGATGCCGTCGTCAAATTCCAGCAGCTCGCCGTAAAGGCGGCCCGGCAGGTCGGCGACCCGCACCACGCCGTCGCCGGAGGCGGTGACGGTTCCGCGGACGAATTCCACAGGCGCGACGCTGAAATTTTCTATTTTCTGCTTTAAAAAAGCGCTGATATTGCGTTCAGACACCTGTCTCATTCCTCTCTGAGATACTTGCCCATCGCCTTTAATTGAGTGGCGAGGCTCAAATCGAAGATATGCCCGTTCAGGTCCAGCACAAAACCGCCGACGATGGCATCGTCCGTGATCCGGGTAAACGCGATATCGTCGCCGGCTTTGCGGCGGATCTTTTCACAGAGATATTCATA
Organism: uncultured Clostridia bacterium; assembly: GCA_947168785.1. Classification (GTDB taxonomy): domain Bacteria; phylum Bacillota; class Clostridia; order Oscillospirales; family Acutalibacteraceae; genus RUG806. The sequence continues at coordinate 3,540 of CAMVNL010000297.1, forward strand.
GGTTTCGCCGCTCATATTGGAGGCGACGGTGACCGTACATTTACGCATAACGCCTCTCCTTACTCGGCGAAAAAGCTGTCCACGATGCGGCGGTTATCCGCATCGGTGACCGTTCTGCCCATCAGTTTCCCGGAGATCTCCAGGGCGATCTCGGTGATGGCGTCCTTGGAATCCCGGGCGGCCTTTTCACGGATGTCCCTGGCGTTCTCGTTGGCGTCGGCCACGATGGCCTCGGCCTGCTTCATGGCCTTCCGGGTGAT
>CAMVNL010000298.1 GCA_947168785.1 uncultured Clostridia bacterium
ACGGGCTCCTGCGCCAGCGTGGCGGCGGCGGTAAAGAACGGATATTGCCGCGCCGGTCAGCCGGTAACAGTACAGCTGGACGGCGGCACGCTGGAAATTACGGTTTCGGAGGCGGGCGAAGTCACCATGACCGGCCCCGCCGAAACGGTTTACGAGGGGGAGACGGTATGATACAACTGAACACACATTACGCGGAACTGAAGGACTCCTATCTCTTTGCGGGCATCGCCCAAAAGACGCGGGACTATCTTGCAAGCCATCCGGGGCAGAAGCTCTATCGCATGGGCATCGGCGACGTATCCCAGCCCCTGTGCCCCGCGGTGATCGAAGCGCTGCACGCGGCGGTGGAGGAGCAGGCCCACGCGGAAAGCTTTCACGGCTACCAGCCGGAATGCGGCGCGCCCTTTTTCCGGGAAGCCGTCGCCGCCCACTATGCCGCCCGGGGCGTGACGCTCTCTCCGGAGGAGGTCTTCGTTTCCTCCGGCGCCAGCGACGAGCTCGGGGATATTCTGGACCTGTTCTCCCCGGAATCCCCGGCCATGGTGCTGGAGCCCGCCTATCCGGCCTATCTGGACGCCAGCGTCATCGCGGGCAGAAGGATCCTCCACGTGCCGGCCTCCGCCGAAAACGGCTTCCTTCCCTCCCCTCCTGAGACGGTCGAGGCGGGGCTCATCTATCTGTGCTCCCCCAACAACCCCACCGGCGCGGTGTTCGGCAGGGAGGCGCTGCAATCGTGGGTGAACTACGCCAATAAGACCGGCGCGGTCATCTTATTCGACGCCGCCTATGAGGCCTATATCGAGGACCCTGCCCTGCCCCACAGCATTTTTGAACTGGACGGCGCAACAACCTGCGCCATCGAGATCTGCTCGCTCTCCAAAACGGCGGGCTTCACCGGCACGCGCCTCGGCTACACCGTGATCCCGAAGTCACTGACGCGTCAGGGGCTATCGTTGAACGCCATGTGGGTCCGCAACCGCACCACCAAGACCAACGGCGTTTCCTACGTTCTGCAAAAGGGCGGCGCGGCGGTCTTCACGCCGGAGGGGCAGCAACAGATCAAAGAACAGATCGCCCTTTATAAGCGCAACGCCCGGACGCTGACCCAAGCGCTGGACGCCTGCGGCGTCTGGTACACCGGCGGCAAAAACGCGCCGTACATCTGGCTGAAATGCCCGGGCGGCATGGGCAGCTGGGAATTCTTTTCTTACCTTCTGAATGAGATACAGGTGGTCGGCACCCCGGGCGAGGGCTTCGGCTGCTGCGGCGAAGGCTTTTTCCGCTTTTCCACCTTCGCCAGCCCCGCTGACACCGCCGAAGCAGCCAGACGGCTGCTGCAACTGTTCGGCGGCAGGGCATAAAAAACGGTCCCAAAAAAAACGGTTCTGAAAAACCGGTTTTTGTCAATTTTCGTCAAACTTTTCACAATTTACAAAAAACCGTTGACATTTTTCCGGACCGGCGTATAATGAAAGGCAGAAAAGGGCAACGGCGTCTTTGAACAGCAATGTTCAAGGACGTTTTTCTTTTCATTTTGAAAACAGCATCACATAAGGCAAAGGCGTCTTTTCCTTCGCGGCAAACGGTCTGCGGTTGAAAAGACGCCTTTTTCTTTTGCCAATTGAAGGAGGTATTAACAATGGCAATCGAAGAAATCACAAAACTGATCGAAGAATCGGTCTCAACAGAGGTGTTCGGCGTCTGGTTCCTGATCGGCGCGGCGCTGGTGTTCCTGATGCAGGCGGGCTTCGCCATGGTGGAGACCGGCTTTACCCGGGCCAAGAACGCCGGCAACATCATCATGAAAAACCTGATGGATTTCTGCATCGGCACCGTGGTTTTCGTGCTGCTGGGCTTCAGCCTGATGATGGCGGAGAACTACGTGTTCGGCCTGTTCGGCGTGCCGAACCTTGACATCCTCACGGATTTCGGCGGCTTTCTGAAAAGCGGGCAGGCACCGTCCTTCGTGTTCAACCTCGTGTTCTGCGCCACCGCCGCCACCATCGTTTCCGGCGCCATGGCGGAACGCACGAAATTCCTCTCCTACTGTATCTATTCCGGCGTGATCTCCCTGATCGTCTACCCGGTGGAGGCCGGATGGGTGTGGAATCCGCAGGGGTGGCTCGCGCAGATGGGCTTCCATGATTTTGCCGGCTCCGCCGCCATCCATTCCGTCGGCGGGATCACCGCCCTGATCGGCGCCGTCATGGTGGGGCCGCGGCTGGGCAAATACACGAAGGACGCCGCGGGAAGGGTAAAAAAGGTCAACGCCGTTCCCGGTCACTCCATCACGCTGGGGGCGCTGGGCTGCTTTATCCTCTGGTTCGGCTGGTACGGCTTCAACGGCGCGGCCGCCTGGGACGGCAATTCGCTGGCGTCCATTTTCGTCACCACCACCATCGCCCCGGCGGTTGCCACCTGCACCACGATGCTTTTCACCTGGATCAAGAACGGCAAGCCGGACGTCTCCATGTGTCTGAACGGCTCCCTGGCCGGGCTGGTGGCGGTCACCGCAGGCTGCGACGCGGTCAACGCGCTGGGCAGCGCCGTCATCGGCGTCGTATCCGGTATCCTTGTCGTCGTGGCGGTGGAGGCGCTGGACCTGAAATGCCATATCGACGACCCGGTTGGCGCGGTGGGCGTTCATTTTGCCAACGGCGTATGGGGTACGCTGGCGGTGGGTCTGCTGGCGGACCCGGCCGCTCCGGCGGGGCTGAACGGCCTGCTGTATACCGGCAGCGCGAAGCTGTTTGGTATTCAGTTGCTGGGTATTGCTGCGATCCTCGCCTGGACGGCGGCCACGATGACGCTGACGTTCACCGTCATCAAAAAGACAGTGGGGCTGCGGGTGACGGAGGAAGAGGAGATCAAAGGGCTTGACAAGACGGAGCACGGTCTTCCCAGCGCCTATGCGGATTTCGTTCCCGCGGTGGAGCATCTGGATTACGGGTATCCCGGGGCGATCGCCGTCTCCGGCGATATTCCCAAGGCGGAGGCGGTCCCCGTCAGGAAGCTCCCCCCTTTTGGCGACGGCTCGCCGAAATTCACCAAAATCGAGATCGTCTGCAAGGAGTCCCGTCTGGAATCACTGAAATCGGCCATGATGGCACTCGGCATCACCGGTATGACCGTCTCGCACGTGCTGGGCTGCGGCGTGCAGCAGGGCAAGCCGGAGTATTACCGCGGCGTTCAGGTGGAGGCCAATCTCCTGCCGAAGGTGCAAATGGATATCGTCGTCAGCAAGGTTCCGGTGCGCAGCGTGATCGAAACGGCGAAAAAGGTGCTCTATACGGGGCATATCGGCGACGGAAAGATCTTTGTATATGACGTGGAAAACGTGGTCAAGGTGCGCACCGGCGAAGAGGGCTACGACGCCTTGCAGGACGTGGAATGAGCTAGGGAGGAATGAAATATGAAGACCGTTACATATAAAACCGGAAACGGCGCGACACAAGGCAGGATCTGCTTTATGCCGCCCGCTGCCGCCGTAGAATTGAACGCGGGCAACGACGCCGCAACGGAGGGAACGGTATGGTACGCCGCCTCGACCGAAGACGGTTTTGCGCAAAACACAACGGCCTGGGACTGAAAAGAGAAAAAACGAAGTCAATACCGGATGGGACAGAAATATGGGTATTCATGAAGAATGCGGCGTGTTCGGCGTATTTTCCGAAACGCCTTTTCCTGCGGCGCAGGTTTGTTACTACGGGTTGTACGCCCTGCAGCACCGCGGACAGGAAAGCTGCGGGATCGTCGTCAACGACGACGGGCTGTTTTTCCCATATAAAGAGC
>CAMVNL010000299.1 GCA_947168785.1 uncultured Clostridia bacterium
CCGTTTTTTGCCGTTTTGCGGCAAAAAACATGGCGAAATATTACTTCGGCAATCAAAAAGCCGTCGTTTATCATTCAAATTATTTAATTGCCGAAGTAATATCTTGTCGGATAGGTTAAGCCTGCGGGGCCATGGAACGGATGACCTCGTCGATCTTATGGGCGGTGTTGATGAAATCCTCGGCGGTGAAGCCCTTGGTGGTCATGGGGGCGGTGCCGATGCGCACGCCGCTGGCCTGGGCCGGGGAGCGCTTTTCGCCGGGCACGCAGTTCTTGTTCAGGGTGATGCCGTGGCGGTCCAGCTCGTCCTGCACCGCCTTGCCGGTCAGGTGCGGATGGGTCTCGGAGAAGTCCACCAGGAACAGGTGGTTATCCGTGCCGCCGGTGACCACCTTGTAGCCCATGCGGATGAACTCGTCGCACATGACCTTGCAGTTGTCCCGCACGCGGAAGATATAGTCCTTATATTCCTCGGTGCAGGCTTCCTCGGCGGCGATGGCCTTGCCCGCGATGACGTGCTGCAGCGCGCCGCCCTGGGTGCAGGGGAAGATGGCGCTGTCCACCTTTTTGGCAAGCTCCTTCCTGCAGAAGATCATGCCGCCCCGGGGACCGCGCAGCGTCTTGTGGGTGGTGGTGGTGATGATATCCGCCAGCCCGAAGGGGGAGGGATGCACCCCCGCCGCGATGAGCCCCGCGATGTGGGCCATATCCACCATGAACCAGGGCTTGTAATCGGGGTCTTTTTCGTTGGCGGCGGCAATGATGGCCGCAATGCGGTCGAATTCGATCACCCGGGAATAGGCGCTGGCCCCCGCCAGGATCAGGGCGGGGCGGTGCTGCTCCGTCTTGGCGGCGATGTCGTCATAGTCGATGTAGCCGTCGGCGGTGACGTTGTAGAACACCATGTTGAACAGCCTGCCGGAGAAGTTCACCGGGCTGCCGTGGGTCAGGTGGCCGCCGTTGTTCAGGTCCATGGCGAGGATGGTATCGCCGGGCTTGAGGACGGACAGATAGGCCGCAAGGTTGGCCGAAGAGCCGCTGTGGGGCTGCACGTTCACGTGGTAATCGGTATGGAATACCTCGCGCCACTTATCGCAGCAGTATTCCTCGATTTCATCCACGATGTGACAGCCGCCGTAATACCTTCCGGTGTTGCCGGAGGTGCGGTGGGTGGGATAGCCCTCGGAATACTTGTTGGTCAGGCAGGACCCCACCGCCTTCATCACGTCGTTGCTGACGAAATTCTCGCTGGCGATCAGCTCAATGGTGGTGTTCTGCCGGTGCTGTTCTTTCTCGATCAGATCGAATACTTTTGACATGGTCGTTCTCTCTCCCAATGATATGATGTAGCGCGGCGCATCAGCGCCGCTGTTTAGCCGTTGTCGCTGTCAAAGCGATCCCTTGCAGGGCAAACTGAATTGAGAAGAAGGGAATCGCTCAAAAAATTGTTTATGTGAATAGCGGCACTGAGGTGCCGCGCTACCGGGGTATGTATCCCCGCAGCACGCTGCCTCAGCAGCGTATCAAACGGACGTAAAACGGAGCTGAGGCTCCGTGCTGCGGATTGCTTCTGCCGGAAATCTCCGCTCTCCGAACTCCGCTCTCCGCTCTGCAATGTGTCAGCCCAGGCCCTTCTCGTCGAAATCGAACACGGTCTGCAGGGCGATCTCGATTCCCTTTTCGATGGTGGCGGGCATGATGTTGTCGGCGGTGTCGAGGCGGGTGTGGTAATAGCGGGCGGGGGCGGGGTCCATGGCCACAAAGCTGGCCGCTTTGCAGCCGGCCCGGGAGGCCGCCGCCGCATCGGTGGAGCCCAGCGGGATGGAGCCGAAGGGCACGTCCCTGCCGCACTGCTTCGCGGCGTTCTGCACCAGCGCACAAACAGACGGATCGTTCTTCACCAGCCCGTTCAGGTCGTTGGTATAGATCTCCATGAACTCCTCGTCCCGCACGGTGTCAAAGCCCACGAAAACGGTCTCCACGCCGTCGCTGAGCAGCTCCGGATGGGCCTTGAAGAAGGCCTCCGCGCCCCGCAGGCCACACTCCTCGCCGCCGGTCAGCAGGGCGATCACCTCGGTATTCTCAAAGGAAATATCGTTGTCGGACAGGAATTTCAGCGTAGAGGCCGCCACGTAGGAGCCGGAGAGGTCGTCGCTGGCGCCGTCCACGTAGCGCTTCCCGTTGGTGAAGGCGAACAGCGCCGCAAAGCCGGGGGCGAAGGCCAGCTGGCCCAGGGCGAGGCCCTTTTTCAACTTATGGTTTTTGGAGGTCAGGGACACTGCCGTGGAGGCGATATCGTAGGCGAGGCCCGCCACGGCGTAACCCGCCACGGTCAGCACGCCCTTGGAACCCAGCTTGTAGGTGTAGGTCCACTCCGGGGCGGAATCCGTATGGCCGGAGAGGATGATGCGCCGCTTCGTTTCGCCTTTTGCCTTGCGCACGGCGATCACGTTGCCGGACTTTGCCAGCGGGAACAGCGGGTCAAGGGGCTTTTTATACAGGGCGAATTCACCGATCAGCGCCCCCAGCGCCGTGCCCACGAGGCCGACGGAGGCCGCCGCCAGCTTGTTCTTTTTCAGCGCCCCGGCGATATTGGCCGCGGTGGAGGCCAGCAGCAGCCCGCCCGCGATGGGCACGAAGGCCATGAAGGCGTCCGGATGGACGTCGAAGGTCTCCCGGGAGACGGAATCGGCGAAGGGCTTCAGCGTGTTGGCAAGATAGTCCTGCGCCAGCTTTTCCGCGTCGCCGCCGCACTTGCGGGGGCCGTAGGTATTGCAGATATGGTCGATGCCCTCCGCCGCGAACTGCGCGTAGTCGGACAGGGGCTTTTTGGCGGATGCAAGAATGGTTCTGAAATCCATATACACCTCCGTAATCTGCTGCCGTAGCAGCGTCGATAAAGTTGAAAGTTAAAAGTTAAAAGTTGAAATTCGGAAGCCCTGCCGGGCTTGATTCTATTATAATGTCGGCCGCAGGCCCCACATCAAATATCAACTTTTCACTTTTAACTTTTCGAGCAAGGACTGCGTCCTTACCTGATTATTTTAATGCCGGCCGCAGGCCCCGAATTTTAACTTTCAACTTTTAACTTTTCACTTTTCACACTATGACAGAGCTAAGGTGCCGCGCTACAGGATCACTGCGCCGCGGCGACCGTCTCGTTCTCCTCGTGGCGCTTTTTGCGGATCTCCTCCAGCTCTTTGTACATCTGCTCCTTCTTCTCGCCTTCTACGTCATAGAAGAACTTGAGCACGACGGCGCGCAGGAGGTTGGTCAGCGCGTAGCCGAAGAGCAGGAAGGCCAGCAACCACAGGCAGGTGTTGAGGTAGGATTCCCGGGACAGCGCGCCGGAGGCGATGCGCTCCTGGATCACGTCCACCAGCTCTCTGGTGGAATCGTCGTTGGTGGGGTAGGCGATCCAGACCAGGATATAGGGGATCAGCATGTCCTTGACGTAGGTCAGGCCGGAGTTGATCCAGCCGGGGATGATGCCCTGAACGGCCTCCATCCGCTGGCCGGTCTGCCATTCCAGATAGTCCATATATTCCACCGTGAAGTGGCTCATGGACAGCTCCTGGAAGCCGACGCCCACGCCGAAGAGGAAGTAGAAGATGTAGAAGAAGATGGCGGTGCCGCCCTCCCAGAAGTTGATGCCCGCGACCTTTTCGCCGTAGCACAGGCCGAAGAGCACCGCGGCGGCGGTAATGGAATAGAGACCGCAGAATTTCAGGATCTTGGTGGGTTCCTTCTTGCGGGCAATGACGCCGCACAGCACATTG
>CAMVNL010000300.1 GCA_947168785.1 uncultured Clostridia bacterium
CTTGGCTGGAAGCTGCTGAAGATCTTCCCCAGAAGCGAATTGAAGCGGATCCACAACGATCTGCTGGACGAATACTACGACAAATTCTGATCCGTAGCACGGCGCCTTGCGCCGTTGATAGTGGGAAGTCATCAGTCGGAAGTCGGAAGTCGCGGCTGGAGAAGGCTCTCTGTATTATTTCTACAGATCTTCCTTTGGTTTCCCGTGAATATGAAGACCAAAGAATCTGTTTTCGGGGAAAGGACTTCCGACTGATGACTTCCGACTTCCGACTCGGTAGAAAGGCATCAGAAAAACATACAATGAAAGCGGGAAAGATTTATGGCCGTTATGCACGTCAACCCCACCCGGATGGAGCTGACCAACCTGAAACGCAAACTCAATACCGCCCGCCGCGGGCATAAGCTCCTCAAGGATAAGCGCGACGAGCTGATGCGCCGTTTTCTGGAACTGGTACGGGAGAACAAGGAACTGCGGAAAAAGGTCGAAGAAAAGATCAGAGACGCCAACGCCCACATGGCGGTGGCCCGTTCCGTCATGAGCGATACCGCCATCGAGGCGGCGCTGATGATGCCCATGCAGGAGATGAGCGTGGAGATCGGCGAAAAGAACGTGATGAGCGTGATGATCCCTCAGTATAAGACGGAGTTCCGCACGGCGGACGACGCGGATATCTTTCCCTACAGCTTCGCCTTTACCTCCACGGACCTTGACGGCGCGGTGGAAGCCCTCTCCGATATCCTGCCGGACCTGATGAAGCTGGCGGAGGTGGAAAAATCCTGTCAGCTGATGGCAGCCGAGATTGAAAAGACCCGCCGCCGTGTCAACGCGTTGGAGCACGTGATGATCCCCCAGTATGAGGAGACGATCAAGTTCATCTCCATGAAGCTGGAAGAAAACGAGCGCGGCGCCACCACCCGAATCATGAAGGTCAAGGACATGATGCTCAAACAGGCACATCAGTATTGAGAAACAATTTACCCCTCCGAAAACTGTTTTCGGAGGGGTAAATGATTTATTGGTTGTTATCGTGTTTCCGAAATGACTTTGATGGTATCCGGTACGGAAATATCAACAGATCTTTCACCGTTGGCGTCCGTTTTGATGCTGACGGTGATTTCTCCGTCTGACGTCCACAGAGTGCCTTTTACCTCTTTCAGTTCGGGAATCTCGGCGGGGGAGACGGTCACTTTTCCGTAACCCGGTTCGTCGTTGAACCGTTTGATCCCCAGAATTTCGCTGAAAAACAGCTCCACCACCGCGCCGAACATGGGGTGACAGCGGGAATCGCAGCCGTCCCAGTTCTCCCACAGGGTGGTCGCGCCGTGCTTCTTCATGTTGAAGAAGGAGACCTCGCTCTCGTTGACCAGCAGCCGGAAGGCGAGGGAGCCGTAGCCCTTTTCAAACAGCGCCTTCATCAGCAGGAAGGTGCCGAAAATGCCGGTGTCATGCGCGCCCAGCGCCTCATACTTTTCGACGAGGTTTTTCACCGTCCGTTCGTCGCCCAGACCGATATCCAGGGCGTATGCGTCCGCTCCCTGCACGCCGCCGCAAAAGCTGCCGGTGGCCGCGTCATAATAGTGGCGGACCAGCGCGTCGGCGGAATCGGCGGATAGCTTCTCATAGACGGGAACGTCTTCGCCGTGCCCTAGGATCGCGGCGGTCTTTGCCGTGATATCCGCGCACAGCTTCAGGAAGTAGGTGTTCACGAATGGCTCCGGGATCTCGTTCCGGTTGTGGGGCGCGCACCAGTCGCCCAGGCACCAGCCGCCCTTTTCCGCGCTGGTGACAAGCCCGTCCTCGCTGTGGCGCACCATATAGCCGAGATAGGCCTTCATGGATCCGTAGGAGACGGCCAGCATCTCTCTGTCGCCGTAGAACTGGTAATAGCGCCAGGGCAGGATGCAGGCCGCGCCGCCCCAGCCGCCGGGGCCGCCGCCCCCGCCGTAAAACGGGGAAGTGTGCTGCACGTGGCCGCCCACCTTATCCTGACAGTCGCGGATATCCCGCGCCCATTTGCGGTATAATTCCCGCGCGTCAAACACGCTCATCACCGCGCCGCAGGTCAATTGACCGTCGCCGGTGTAGCCGAGCCGCTCCCGGTGGGGGCAGTCGGAGGGCACGCAGCCGTGGACGTTGGCCTGCTGGGTGCGCACGTAGGCGTCAAAGATCCAGTTCAGCGTCTCGTTGTCGCTTTGAAAGGTGGATTTCTGCGGCAGGTCCGTCTGTACCACCCGGTATTCGTTGATCTCCGCAATGCCGGTCAGCTCGATATACCGCGCCGCGTGCCAGGTGAAGTGCGGGAAGAACTCCGTCACGCCGGTCTCTGCATAGATAAAGCGGTCCCGCTGCATCCGGTTGGTGCCGCCGCAGTAGTGGAAGTTGAGGCTTCCGTCCTCGTTCAGCTCATCCGCATAGCGGGTCTCAGCCACCTCGTTTTTGCGCGCATGCTCCGGGAAGGTCACCACCGCGTAGCCGGAAGCCTCTTCCCCGATATCGTAGATCTTCCGGTCGCCGAAGGTGTAGATCACCTTTGGGACGATCGTTCTGACCACTCTGTCCCGGGGAAAATCCGCCGGGCAGAGCTTCGCCTCGGGGGCTTCTCTTACGTTCGGCATCATCCAGGCGGAATCGTCATAGCCCGGTTGGTTCCAGTCCTTCTCGTACAGGCCCGCGTCCTGATATTCGCCGAAATAGAGGCTGGATTCCTTGATAAAGCTGGTTTTCCACTTCGTATTGACGGGGGAAGAGACGATCTCCCGCACGGTCCCGTCGGCTTCCGTCAGGGTCAGCCGGAACACCAGCAGGTTGTCGCCCCATTTCGGCATGCCCTCGTTCTGGCTCTTGTGCTGGCCGTACCAGCCCGCGCCGATGCGCACGGCCAGCGCGTTGTGTCCCTCCCGCAACAGGGCGGTCACGTCATATTCCGCATAATAAATGCGGTAGTCCATCTCGTCAAAGATGGGCATATGGATGACGGTCAGGTCCCTCTTTTCGTAGTTGGACATGGGCGGAAAATAGCGGTCCTCGCTCAGAGGCGTCCCGTTGAGGAACGCCTCATAAAAGCCGAGGGCGGTCATCGTCAGCGTCGCTTGGCTGACGTTGTTCGCTTCAAATACCGTGCGGGTCACGTTGACGTCCACTTCCGGGAACGTCAGCCATTCGCAGCCGGTAAAGGGGGATTTGCAGTCGGTTTCCTGTGTCATAGCTCAGCCTTTCAGCGGGATCACCGTAAAGCCGAAGGCGAGGCCTTCTTTTGCGTTCAGGCGGTATTCCTCTCTGGTGTCGGGGCCGCAGCTGGAGCTGCCGATGCCTCTGGTGAAGCCGTCCAGCGTGAGGAAGGTGGTGTCGGTCTTTTTTACGTCCTCCTGATGCTGGGCCTTGTCGATCATGTTCTGGGTGAAATGATGAATGCTGAAGGAGAGCGCGTCGTCGGCATAGATGCGCACCAGATTGTTGTCGTCGTCCGAAAGCTGTATCCACTTCACGTCGCAGTGCATGCCGCTCTCCTGGGGATAGACGTACATTTCATACATCTCGTCCACGTTTGCGCTGTATATGCCAACGGGGGCCTGCGCCTTGCAGTCGGGCATGTTTTCGCTGTCGCCTCTGCCGTAATAGGTCACGTGATCGAAGGCCTTGTCCAGCTCCAGCGTCACGCCGAAGCGGGGCAGGTCCGTGCAGGCGTCTTCTCCCGTCACCTCCAGCGAGGTGTTGATCTCCATAGCGCCGAGGGAGCTGATGAGATAGGAGATATGGTGGCGGTAATACTGTCTT
>CAMVNL010000301.1 GCA_947168785.1 uncultured Clostridia bacterium
GGAGGTGAGTGAGGATGGATTTCCGCGGCGCGGTCATGACGTTGCTGTTCTGCGCGGTCTGCGGCCTGCTGTTCCGGTTTCTTCTGCCGGAGGGCGGCGTTTCCCGCACGGCGAAGGTGATCGTCAGCCTCATCATGCTCAGCGCGGTCTGCGCCCCTCTTTTCGGCGCGTGGTCGGCCCTGCGGGGCGTGGAAGTCCCCGACGGCGGCATTGCGGGCTTCGGCGAACGGGATACCACCTTCCCCTATGAATCATTGGAACAGGAGGCGGCGGAGGCGGTGGAAGGCGTCTGCGGGCGGATCGTGGACAAATATACCGCCGTCTCCCGGCAGATCGAGGTCTCGGTGCATATTTCAGCGGACAACGTCATAGAGATAGAACGTGTAAGGATCTTGTTTGAAGCGCTGCCGGAGGGCAGGGACGCGATGATGGCGGAATTGACGGAGGAATGCGGCGTGATTCCCGATATCAGGGTGAAAACGGACGATGAATGAACGGATGCAGACGGTTTTCCGCAAGCTGAAAGAGCGGATCGGCGGGGACAAAAAACAGCTGATGATCGTGGCGCTGGGGGTGGTCGGCATGCTGTTGCTGCTGTTTTCCGGCGGCGGAAAAAAACAGGAGACGAAGACGGAGCTGCCGGACCCGGCGCAGGCGCAGGCCGCCGTAACCAGGCAATTAGAGGCGCTGCTGAAAACCGTTGACGGCGTGGGCAAAGTCAAGGTCTGCGTGACGCTGGAACGGATGCAGGCGGACGTCTACGCCGTGAATACGGAGCAGGTCAGCGAGCCGGACCGTTCGCAGAAAAGCGAAAAATACGTCTTTACCGAGTCCGGGAGCGATACCGGGGGGCTGCGCCTTTATTCCGTCATGCCGGAGATCCGGGGCGTGGCGGTGAGCTGTGAGGGCGGCGGCTCCGGGATTGTCCGGCAGGAGGTGACCAAGCTCATCAGCGCGGCGCTGGGCATCGGCGCCAACCGGATCTGGGTGACAAAAATGCAAACGCAGTAAAGGAGAATGTGAGATGCATGTATTGATTGGCAAAAAACAAATCGTGATCGCGGCGCTGGTGGCGGCGCTGGGGCTGGCGGTGTTCGTCAACTGGTACTATTCCGACGGCACGCGGCTCTTTCCCGGGGCCTCTGCGGAGCCTTCTCAGGCGGATCCCGACGGGGCGGCGCAGTACGTCAACGGCCTGTCGGACGAGGAATACTTCGCCTCGGTGCGGATGAACCGCGACAGCGCCCGGGGCGAGGCGCTGGAAGAGCTGCAGGCGGTGCTGTCGCAGGCGGTGGAGGACAGCGAAGCGGCGTCGTCTACGGCCAAGGCCATTGAGCAGATGAGCGCGGAGGCAAAAATGGAGAGCGACATTGAAAGCCTCGTCTCCGGTAAGATCGGCTCAGCCTGTGTGGCGGTGATCTCGGACAACAGCGTGGACGTGGTGGTGACGAAGACGGCGCTGAACGACGGCAACGTGCTGGCCATCTCCGACGTGGTCTCCCAGGTTTGCGGCGACGATTACGAGAACGTCCGCGTTTCCGCCACGGCGTGAAAAGCGCCGGCCGCCGTCGGCGCAACTCCCTCTTGACAACCTCTCGCCGGAAAGGCTATACTGTTTCCGGTGATGAAAATGGAGTATATCAGAATCGCGGACGAGGACGGCCTGATGGTGCTGGCCGATGAAGAGGGCAACACCGCTGCCTTTGAATTTCTGGAGCTGTATGTGCGGAACGGCGCGGAGTACGCCGTGCTGCTGCAAAAGGGCGACGATATGGTCACCATTCTGCGGCTGGAGGAACATGGTGCGGACGGCAAAGAGCGCTACTTCTTCGTGGAGGACGACGACCTGTTCGAGTCCCTTTACGACGCCTTCACGGAAGACCACGGCGACGAATTTGATTTTGAGTAAAACGAATATCCGACGAAAACGGAAAGCAATGAAAAGCGGCCCTCCCGGGAATGCCGGGCGGGCCGTTTTGTCGTCATGCGTTTTTGTAAAAGGGCGGGGATCATTCCGCGGCGTCTTCCGTGGCATCCGTGGCATCCGGGGCGGCTTCCTCCTGCTCCGGGTCTACCGTCGCGGAGACCTCATACCCTTCGCCGAAGAGATCCTTGGCCTTTTCCTTCGCGCTGCCCTTCAGGTTTTCAAGCTTCGCGCCGACCTTTGTTTCGCGCAGATTGACGATAGTGCCGTCCTTTTTCTCGATCTCGATCTCGCAGTCAAGCCCGAAGGAGACCAGCGCCGCCGTCAGCACCACGAAGGGCGCTGCCTTCAGGCCGATCACCGCGCCGATGATGCCGGCGTTTGTGGAAACGCTCAGCAGCGTTTCGCCGTTGCGTTTCAGCGTCACGTGGGAGGCGTTGCCGCTTTTTACGATCTCTTTGACCTTTTCAATGATTTGTTCCGCCTGATTTTTGATGTTCTGCTCGTCCATATTGATGATCCTTTCATTCTTTGATTTCCGGTTTTGTTGCTGCCTCCGAAGGGATGGCGTTGATTTTATTTTCCCGCTTTTTCAGCTTCGGCAAGATGGTTTCCTGATAGAGGATCACGAAGATGGCGGCGGCGGGAATGGCCAGTAATATTCCCAGCATGCCGGCGACCTTACCGCCGAGAATGATCAGCACCATGGTCCACACGCCCGGAATGCCCAGCGAGCCCTTGAAGAGCTTCGTCTTGATGATCATGCCGTCCGCGCCCTGCAGAAGGCAGATGAAGATGAAGAAGATCAGCGCTTTGACCGGGGATTCAAGGATCAGGAAGAAGATGCCGATGGCCGCCCCGATCATGGGGCCGAATGTGGGGATGATATTGGTGATCGCCACCACCGCGGCGATCAGGGGGGCGTAGGGCATCTGCGCGATCAGCGTAAAGATCAGCGTGGCCACCCCCACGATCAGCGCGTCAAGGAGGGTCGCGCCCACGTAACGGATAAAGACCCGGTGGCAGCGCTCCAGCAGCTGGTTGTTCTTTTCAAGGCGCTCTTTCTTGAACAGGGCGGCGCGGATCTTGCCCAGCATATCCAGCAGCGTTTTCTTTGCCGCCAGAAAGCAGAAGCCGAAGACGATGCCGATGGCAAAATTGGAAATGCCGGAGCCGATGCTGCCCACCGTGCTGAGGATATTTTTCAGGTTGTCCTTCACCACGTTGAACAGCTTCTCAACGGCGTTATCCACCAGATTGTGGACGTTGGAGAGATCCACGTTGAGGTTGTGCTTTTTGGCGAAGTCGTCGGCCCAGCCCACGATGTCCTTGAGTTTGGACATATAGCTGTCCCAGTTGGAGATCAGCTTGGTAATGCTTTTCACCACGGAGGGGATCAGCGCCACCAGCAGCAGCGCCAGGATCAGCACCACGCAGATGATCGTCAGGATCACGCCCCAGATATGGCGGGCGCTTTCCTTTTTCATCTTTTTCAGCAGCTTTTGCTTGAAGAATTCCGAAACCGGGTCGAACAGATACGCTACCGCCACGCCGATGACGATGGGTGACAGGAACGTCCACACCGCGCCAACCGCCGTTTTGACGGCGACGATGTGTTCCAGCAGTTCATAGAGCACCACCGCCACGCACAGCGCGGCCGCATAGCCCGTCCAGGGCTTTTTCATCAGATTCTTGAACCGGTCCATAGATTGACCTCCTTGTGACAGTTTTTTAATTAAAAGGCGACTGCCGCGATTTTGTTTTCTCTCAGAGCGATTTCATACGGTTTTTCTTCCCCGGGAATCCTGACGCGGATCGTCTGCTCGATGGGGGAGGAG
>CAMVNL010000302.1 GCA_947168785.1 uncultured Clostridia bacterium
GCAGCAGGCCCTTCAGCGAAAGGGCGTTTTCCGCCTCCACGTAGCAGTCCTCGCGGGTGCGGATCTCATACGCGCCGACGCTGACCTCGGGATTGAGAAGCGTATAGACCGTGCTGGTGGTTTCTCCCGCGGCGCGGATCACGCCTACCAGCGTTTTGCCGTAGATCACGGGGTCGTTGAGCTCAACCCCGTCGTTGCCGCCCACGTTGATGGTGAAGGTGCCGTAGACGTCGTTGGCGTCTCTGGAGATCACCGAGGCGGGCAGATAGCCGTAATCGGGATTGTTTTGCTTGACCTCCAGAAAGCGTTCGTAGGCGTCCAGCTTGTATTTGAGATTCTCATAGTCCACCAGCTCCTCCCGGTAAGAGGCCACCGTCTCCCGGAGCTGCTCCGCCTGCTCTTTGTAATAGGAGGCGGAGCGGAACCGGTCGCAGAACTGCGCCGTCTTTTCCGCCAGCCCCGCAGCGGCTTTTTCCAGCGGCTGGGTCAGAAGGCCGACGACGGCGGAAACGGGGTTCGCGCCGCTGTCGGAGACAGCAGCGGCAAAGATCCCCAGCAGCAGCGCGGCGCAGACGCAGAGCAGGATCCTGAAGATTTTTCCGTGAAAAAAGCTTCTCATCATTATCTCAGGTTCAAAGTATTCTTTTGCAGGCAGATGGCGATGCCGGTGATGACGCAGTCCAGCGGCTTGGTCGCGATGCGCACGGGAATGCCGGTGGAGGTGGCGATCAGCTTGTCAAGGCCCCGCAGCAGCACGCTGCCGCCCGTCAGGGTGATGCCCGCGTCCATAATGTCGCCCGCCAGCTCCGGCGGGGTCTTTTCCAGCGTGGTGCGGATCATTTCAATGATCCGGTTGACGGGCTCCGTCAGGGCCTCCCTGACGTTGGCGGAGGTGATCTCCACCTCATGGGGCAGCCCGTCGGAAAGGCTTCTGCCCTTGATGTTCATGGCCGCTTCCCCCTCATAGGGCAGGGCGGAGCCGATGGCCAGCTTGATCTCTTCCGCGGTGCGTTCGCCGATCAGCAGGTTGAAGGTACGCCGGACGTATTGGGCGATGGCCTCGTCAAAGGCGTCTCCGGCGGTCTTGATGGCGCGGGAGGCGACGATATCGCCCAGGGAGATCACCGCGACCTCCGCGGCGCCGCCGCCGATATCCACAATCATGCTGCCGGTGGGGTCCGAGACCCGCAGCCCCGCGCCGATGGCGGCCGCCATGGAGGCGTCGATCAGGCTGACGTACCGGGCGCCCGCCGTTTTTGCCGCGTCGTGAACGGCCTTGCGCTCCACCTCCGTCAGGTTGGCGGGAATGCCGATCAGCACCCGGGAACGGCTGAAGGAGGCGTTGCTGGTGGCCTTGCGCAAGAACTCGCGCAGCATGGCGGCGGTGGTGTTGAAGTCGGCGATGATGCTCTCCTTGACAGGGCGCACCGCGGTGATGGAGCCGGGGGTCCGGCCCACCATCAGCTTCGCCTCTTCTCCGACGGCCACTACCTTCGGCGGGGTGTTTTTGATATCCACGGCCACGACGGAGGGCTCCCGCAGCACGACGCCCTTGCTTTTGACGCACACGGCGGTGTTGGTGGTGCCCAGATCAATGCCGATATCCTGTGAAAAGATCATGGTTTGTTATCCTTTATTTTAAGTCGGAAGCCGGGAGCCGGAAGGCGGAAGACAAAAACCGTCTCCGCTCTCCGCGCTCCGAACTCCGCTCGCTTCTTTTTCGTTCCGCGTTCAGAACGTGTCGCTCATATCCGCCTGTACCTGCTCCACGACGACTTTTTTGTAAGTGGAGTTCTTGATCTTCTCCTGAAGCTTCTCATAATAGAGGTCCTCGTCGCTGGGCAGCGTAACGGTTTCCTCCAGCCAGCTGGACAGGAACGCGGCGTTGGAGATGGTCAGGCCGTTGATGCCTTCTGCTCCCTCCGCCACCAGCGGTTCGCCGTGCAGGATGTGGGCCGCAAAGGCGTTCATGACGCCCACGTGCTGCTCGTTTTTACCGTCCGTTTCCACTTCTTTGACGGTGACGTGGTCGCGGTCAAAGCCGCCCTCGGCGCTGTAAATATGCTCAGAGAGGGGCTTTTCCAGTTCGTAGAGGGTGATCTTCGCGGCGTCGTCCACCAGGATCTTCGCGCCGTCCAGCGTGATCTCCAGCCGGTTCGTGCCGGGACAGTCGCCGGTGGTGGTGATGAAGGTGCCGGTGGCGCCGTTGGGGTATTCGGCGTAGATGGAAACGTCGTCCTCCACTTCAATGTCGTGCCATTTGCCCTCGTGGCAGATCGCCTTGATCTTGCTGGGCATGCCGCACAGCCACTGCCACAGATCCAGCTGATGGGGGCACTGGTTCAGCATCACGCCGCCGCCTTCGCCGGCCCACGTGGCGCGCCATCCGCCGGAATTATAATAGGCCTGGGTGCGGTACCAGTCGGTGATGATCCAGCTGACGCGTCTGATCTCGCCGTATTTGCCGCTGTCGATCAGTTCCTTCACCTTGCGGAACACGCAGTTCGTCCGCTGGTTGAACATGATGGCGTATGTCTTGTCGGTGGTCTTTGCCACCTCGATCAGCTCGCGTACCTGCTTGGTATATACGCCGGCGGGCTTTTCACTCATCACGTGCAGCCCCGCCTGCAGCGCCTCAATGGCAATGGGGGGGTGGAAGTAGTGGGGCGTGGCGATGATGACCGCCTCGCACAGGCCGCTGTGGATCAGCTCCGTGGCGGTGCCGAAGCACTTGACGCCGGGCGCCTGTTCTTTTGCGTAGTCCAATCTTTTTTCGTCGATATCCGCGACGCAGGTCACTTCGATCTCCGGCCATTTCCCTTTGGTAAAGTCGCGCAGATGGCTGGAGCCCATGTTGCCGACGCCGATGATGCCGAGCTTCAATTTGTCAGACATAGCGAAAACTCCTTTATTTTTATTATTATAAGTATAGCATACACACCTTGCTAAAATCAACAGAAAAATAAAAAAATAAATAAAGCGCCGGCGCTCCTTTCGGAACACCGGCGCTGTTTTTTATGCGGTTGGCGTTTTCTTACGCCATCAGTCGGCGGATGACCGCTTCGCAGTCGGCCTGATCCATGATCTTCGGCACGGGATAGAGGGGATTGCCCTCCTTCAGCGCGCGCTGGGCGATCAGCGGGACGTCCTCTTCCTTGATGAAGTCGAACTTCGCCGGAATGTTCATGGCCTCGTTCATCTCGCGGATACGGGCGATAAAGCGGTTGGCGATCTCTTCATTGGTGCCTTCCGCCGACACAAAGCCGGAGATCTTCGCCAGCTTGGCCAGCGGCTTCCAGGCGGTCTTGCCGTAGTAGTCCAGCACGTAGGGCAGGATCACCGCGTTGGCCAAGCCGTGGGGGGTGCCGTACATGCCGCCCAGATTGTGGGCGATGGAATGGACGTAACCCACGTAGGCTCTCGTGAAGGCGATGCCGGCGAGATAGGAGGCCTCCAGCATGTTTCCTCTGGCCTGAATGTTCTTGCCGTCCTCATAGGCGGTCAGCAGGTTCTCGCCGATCAGCTTTGTGGCGGTCTCGGCGGCCCGGCGGGTCGTTTTAGTGTTGGAGTGACCGATGTAGGCCTCCACCGCGTGGGTGAGGGCGTCCATGCCGGTGGTGGAGGTGATCTTCGGCGGCAGGCCGACGGTCAGCTCGGGATCCAGTACGGCCATCATCGGGCGCAGGCGCGGATCGTTGATGGCGTTCTTCTCATGGGTCACGGGGTTGGAAACCACCGCGGCAATGGTGGTCTC
>CAMVNL010000303.1 GCA_947168785.1 uncultured Clostridia bacterium
ATCGAAGAGATTGTCGGCAGTTGAGTGTGAAAGCAGGGCTCTTACATTTTCGCCTACCTTCTCGCCATCGAAAAGCCTTGCCCAGAAGTTTATTATCCATGCTCTCGACCAGCCTGTATGGCCGCCGCCGCAGGAAAGCCGACGCTCCAGCGTTTTGCGGATGGCCGCGAACAGCTCCGGCGTCTGCTCCGTGATGGCGCAGTCGGGGTACAGGGCGAAGGCGTGGGAGATGTGACGGTGGCCGGGCTCCGGCTCGTCGTAGTCTTCCCGCCACTCCATCAGCTGGCCGTGTTTGCCCACGGTCAGCGGGGGGAGCTGCTCCAACGTGCGTTTTGCCTGCGCCTGATTCTCCGGGGAGATTCTCAGCAGGTTTTCCGTTTCGATATAGAATTTCAGCAGACCGGAGATGATCTCCGTATCCATGGCGGGGGAGAAGGTCAGATAGGCTTCCTTCCGGTTCTCGCCCTCGCCGATATAGTATTCGTTTTCCGGCGACATGGAGGGACCCGTCACCAGCTTGCCGTCCCGGTCCTCGAACATATAATCCATGAAAAACAGGGCCGCGTCACGGATGTATTCATAGGCGGTCTCCCGCAGGAAATCCTCGTCCTTTGTAAAGAGGTAGTGCTCCCACATGTGATAGGCCAGCCACGCGCCGCCCATGGGCCAGATGCCCCAAAGCCCGTCCGCGGGGGTCGTGAAGCCGTAAATGTCGCTCAGGTGGTGGGTCACGGTGCCTCGGCACTTGTAGTTCTTCTGTGCCGTCACCCTGCCGGAAGGCAGCAGGTACTCGTTCATATAGTCGAACAGCGCCATATGGCATTCGCCGAGGTTGGCCACCTCCGCCGGCCAGTAGTTCATTTGCAGGTTGATGTTGGTGTGGTAGTCCGCGTTCCACGGGTTTTCCATCTTTTCCGCCCACACACCCTGCAGGTTCGCCGGCAGCGTGCCCTCCCGGGAGGAGGAGATCAGCAGGTATTTGCCGAAGGCGAAATAAAGGGCGGCCAGCCCCATATCCTCGGCGGTATCGTCGTCTTTCAGCCGTTTCAGCCGCTCGCCCACGGTGAGCTTGTCCAGCGCCTTGTCGTGGTCAAAGCGGATCTCCGACCGGTCGAAAAGGGCGGTGTAGTCGTCGACGTGGCTGTCCTTCAGCTCGTCGTAATCCTCCGCCTCGCTGAGAATATCAAGGCAAACGGCCTTGTGATCCGCGCCGAAGTTGAACTGGGTGGTGATACTGATAAACAGCACCGTGTGGGACTGGGCTTTTACCGTCACTGCGCCGTCCTTGAAAGAAACGCCGCCGTCGGTGATGAATTTCACGCCGACGGAAAACGCGTGATTGCCGTAGGCGGTATGGGCCGCCGCGTACAGCACGTTGTCTTTGAAGGAGACCTCGTCGGTGTTTTCCCGGAAGTATTTCAGCGTGAAATCGGTTTTGGCGGAGGAGGTCAGACGGATTGCCGTCACCTCTTCCGCGTAGGCGGAGAAGGCCTCCCGCATGTATTTCACGCCGTCTTTGGCATAGCGGATCTGCAAAATGCCCTCGCTCAGGTCCAGGTCGCGGGAATAGTCCGTCACGTCGCCGGGCTCGGTCTTGATCGCGAGAATGCCGGCATATTCAAGGGAATGGATGCGCTCGATGTTTTCCGTCAGGATCTCCTTCGCCTTGTCGTCGATCTCCGCGTCCCGGCCTTCCAGGTGCATCTTGCGCAGGAGGTCGATCTTCTTGCGGAAGGAGGGGTCTGTGGTGTCGTGCTTTTCACCGGACCAGATGGTCTCCTCGCTCAGGTAGATTTTTTCGCCCACCGGGTCGCCGAAGAGCATGGCTCCCATGCTGCCGTTGCCGATGGGGGAGGCGTTTTCCCAGCAGTCCGCCGGGTTGTTCATGTGAAGGATCTGTTTCATTTCAATCGTTTTCCTTTAATTCTCTGAAGGTGTCTTTCAGCGCGGGATAGAGCTTGCGGAAGTTCCGGTAGCGCTGTTCGTATTTCGCCTGTAATTCCGGGGCGGGATAAACGGAATCCGTTACGCTGACAAGGGCGTCGCAGGCTGCCTGTACGCTGTGATACAGCCCGCAGCCCACCATGGCCAGAATCGCGCCGCCGTAGCCGGGGCCTTCCTCTGTCTTGACCGTGTCCAGCCGCAGATTCAGCACGTTGGCGAGAATGGTCTTCCACAGGGGGCTTTTCGCGCCGCCGCCGCAGAGATTACTGGCGTTGACGGTAATGCCCAGCTCCCGCGCCTTTTCCACGCTGTCCCGCAGGGCGAAGGCCACGCCCTCCAGCACCGCCTGCACCATATCCGCCCGTGTGGTATCCATGGAAAGCCCGATGAACGCGCCCCGGGCGTTCACGTCGTTGATGGGGCTGCGTTCGCCCATCAGGTAGGGCAGGAAATACACCCGGTTGTTTCCGAGCTTATCCTCCGTGATCCCGCTTTGCAGGGCGGCGTAGTCGCTGCTGCCCAGCACGTCCTCGCAAAACCACTTGTTGCAGCTGGCGGCGCTGAGCATGCAGCCCATCAGGTGGAAGTGGCCGTCCGCGTGGGCAAAGGCGTGCAGCGCGTTGTTCTGATCCACGCCGAAGCGCTCGCTGGAAATGAACACGGTGCCGGAGGTACCCAGCGAAATGTTGCATTTGCCCTCGCCCACGGTGCCGGTGCCGATGGCGGCCGCGGCGTTGTCGCCCGCGCCGGCCACTACCTTGACATTGCCGAAACCGAATTCGTCCGCCACGTCGGGCAGCAGCTCGCCCACCACGTCAAAGCTCTCGTATAAATGCGGCAGCTGCGCTTCCGTGACGCCGCAGATGGCCAGCATGTCTTTGCTCCAGCATTTGTTTTTTACATCCAGCAGCAGCATACCGCTGGCGTCAGAAAAATCGCAGGCATGCGCGCCGGTCAGCTGATAGACGATATAGTCCTTGGGCAGCATGATTTTGACGATGCGGGCAAAGTTCTCCGGCTCGTTTTCCTTCATCCAAAGAATCTTCGGCGCGGTGAATCCAGCGAAGGCGATGTTGGCGGTATAATCAGAGAGCCTGTCCTTGCCGATCACGTCGTTCAGATACGCCACCTGTTTTTCCGTTCTTCCGTCGTTCCAGAGGATGGCGGGGCGGATTACCGCATCGTGTTCATCCAGCGCTACCAGCCCGTGCATCTGTCCCCCGCAGCCTATCCCTGCCACCTGCGACTTGTCAAAGCCCTCCGTCAGCGCGGCCAGGCCCTTTTTAACTGCCGTCCACCAGTCTTCCGGATGCTGTTCCGACCAGCCCGGATGGGGAAAATACAGCGGATATTCCTCTGAAACGGTATTGAGAATGGTTCCGTCCCCGTCCACCAGCAGCAGCTTTACCGCCGAGGTGCCAAGATCGATGCCGATATAATACATAACAGCCCCCACGTTCTTTATGGTTTTATATTATTATAATAATCCATATCGGCGGAAAATACAAACATTTTTTTTGCAAATCACGAACCGGCTGCTGCGATGACAAAACGCCCCTGCGCGGAAGTCCGCGTCAAGGGCGTTGTCGGTCGATAATGCGTAATAATCAGAGTAGGGAAGCCGCCTCTCTGTCCAGCAGCAGCAGGGCGTCCGGATGATTCTGCAGCACCGAAACGGGGCAGTGGGGCGTGACCTCGCCCTTGATGGCGCTGCGGATGGCCTCGGCCTTTTTCTTGCCGGTGGCGATCAGTACGATCTTTCCGGCTTTCATGAGAGAACCTATCCCTGTGACCAGCTGGGTCACCA
>CAMVNL010000304.1 GCA_947168785.1 uncultured Clostridia bacterium
AAGACGTTGTCCGGGAACCGCTCCCGCAGCTTTGCGGCGGCGTCGTTCAGCAGCTCCGACGTGACGATGTGGTAATCCTCGCTCACCGCGTAGCGGGAGACGTTGGCGGATTCGTAGAATTCTTCCCCCAGATAATAGGGGAACAGCACGGAGATCACGGTTTTCGCGTTCTCCGGCAGCCGCGATTTGGCGCGGCAGTCGATCAGTTTGTCTTTGATCTTGTCAAAATCGGAAAATCCGTAGGGCAGTACGCCGAAAATATCGTCAAGTGTCATAATCGTAAAAAGTGAATGATGGAGGGGGCGTTACACGCAGTCGGGAGTCGGAAGTCGGAAGTCACGAAAACGTCAGGTCGGTTATCAGATCAAACGATCGTTTTTTGTCAGGCTTGGGGAAGCGGCGCTTGTATAGGAGAAAACACCTTTCCCCTATGCGGCTTCCGACTTCCGACTGATGACTTCCGACTGATAACCTCCGACGCATCCGTCCTTCGCCGGATACGCAACGCCCGCTTACAACTGCGTCAGCGCGATCATCACGGGCATGGTCAACACCGAGGCGAAGCTGATGAACGCCACGGTCTTGGAGGCCACTCCCGTATCCCGCCCGTATTTGGCGGAGAACATCACCGTATTGTTGGCGCTGGGGGCGCTGGCCTGAATGATGCAGGCGGTCAGCAGCGTGCCGGAGACGATCCCCGTCAGCTTCAGCAGCCCCAGCATCACCAGCGGCACGGCGATGATCTTGATGGCGGCGGTGAGATACTGTTCTTTGTTTTTGAAAATGGTTTTCAGGCCCGCGTTGGACATATAGGTGCCCAGCATCAGCATGGCCAGCGGCGTATTCATGGAGCCGATAAAGGAGACGGGCTTGGCCAGCACCTCCGGCACGCTGACCTTCAAAAGGAACAGCGGCAGGCCGATCAGCACGGCGATGACGCCGGGGTTGAGGATCAGCTTTTTCGGGGTGAACTTCGTCTCGCCCTCATTCCCCCGGTTCATGACCCACACGCCGTGGGTGAAGCAGAACACCTGGAACATGATGACGCCGGCGGAGCAGTAGAACACGCCCTCGCTTCCCAGCATGGCCTGGGCCAGCGGCAGCGCCATATACCCCATGTTGCCGTAGACGCAGGCGAACTTGAAAATGGCGTTGGTACGCTTTTTGGTATCACGGAAAAATGGCAGCGACAGCACGATGCCCGTCAGGTGGGTCAGCGCCGCCACGCCACCCGCCAGCGCAAGGCCTTTGGCGGTCTCTCCGGTGAATGCCGTGGTGATAAAGGAATTGATGATCACGCAGGGGGTGATCAGGTAAAACAGCAGGTCGTTGGAGGCCCTTGCCGTCTTTTCGGTGAAAATGCCCGTCTTGTCGCAGACGTAGCCCGCTGCCACGATGAGATACAGAATGACGACCTGCTTTGCCGCGATCAGGCAATTCTGAACGAACAGCTCCATCCCGGCGTCAGGCGGCGTCCTGCTCCGCCTCCGTCGCTTCCGGCAGGCGGGTACGCATGGCGTAGGTGAGGGCGGTGATCACGAAGCACGCTCCCAGCAGGTTATACAGGCCGAAATCGCATTCCGCCACCAGCCGCTCTTTGGCGAAGAGGGTGAAGAACAGGTTCGGCACCTCCGTCGCCAGCAGCAGGAAGACGGCGGCAAAGCCGGAACCGTAGAAGGCGTGGATGGAGTCGCGGATGCCGATGCCGGAGCTGAACCGGGCGTATTCGAAGAGGAAGATCATCAGGAAGGCGTCGGCGAAGATCGTCAGCATCAGCTGGCTGACCTTCACGTAGCTGACGGTGATCTTGAAATAGCTGATGGTCAGGAAGAAGGCCCACAGGGCGGGGCAGAGGATGAGGATCTTCAGCTTGCGGATCAGGGGCTTGCCGGCTGCGAAGGAGACGCCGTTCACCAGCATGGCGGCGGCGGACAGCAGCGCGAAAACAGGCGCCACCACGGAGAGATAGCCCCCCATGGCGCTGACCGCGTCCTTGAAGTTGTAGTAGGCGGAAACGGTGGCGATCAGCTCCCGCAGGCCCTTGACGCCCTCCATGGCCAGCGGAATGGCAAAGAGGAAGGAGGAGGCCGCCAGCGGCAGGTCCCGCCGGTGGGGCGCTTCGCCGCTGCCCGCGCCGGAGGCGAGATAGGCCAGCGCCACCACGCCCAGCACCGAACCGACGGCCAGCGCGTAGAAGACCGGCACCGTGAAGTTGGAATGGTCGGTGAAGAAGCCCGTCTCCGGGTCGGTCAGGGAAGTGAGCTGCCAGAACCGCAGCGCCAGCATCAGCGCCAGCAGGATCAGCGTCACGACGGACAGCTTCTTCATATCGAATTTTTCAAGCGAACCTTTCAGTTTCATGTTGATCACCCTGTACTTATTAAAACCGCCGGGGTTTTAACAAAACTTAAAATTAACGGTTTTCGGCCATTTCTTCCAGCCGCTCGGCCAGCATCCGATAGTCCTGGTGCTTGGCAAGGCTCTTGTAGGCAGGCCGCATGATCTTGGAGCAGGTGGCCAGCTCCTCCAGCCGGTGGGCGCACCAGCCCGCCACCCGGGCGATGGCGAACATGGGGGTGTAGAGGTCCTCCGGAATGCCCAGCGTGCGGTACACAAGGCCGGAATAGAGGTCCACGTTGGCGCAGATAATCTTGTTCAGCCCCTTTTCCTCGCAGAAAATGGCGGGGGCGTTGCGCTCGATGGTATCCAGCAGCTGCCATTCCGACAGCAGGCCCTTCTCCTCCGCCAGGTGCTTTGCGTGCTTTTTCAGCAGCACCGCTCTGGGGTCTGAGAGGGTGTAAATGGCGTGGCCCATGCCGTAGATCAGGCCGCTGCCATCGCCCGCCTCTTTGCGGACGATCTTATGGAGGTAGTCGCACACGGCCTCTTCGTCGGTGACGTCGGAGACGTTTTCGGTGATGTTCTTCACCATGTCGCTGACCTTGATGTTGGCGCCGCCGTGGCGGAAGCCCTTCAGCGAGCCGATGCCCGCCCCGATGGCGGAATAGGTGTCCGTGCCGGTGGAGGTGACGCAGCGGGTGGTGAAGGTGGAGTTGTTGCCGCCGCCGTGGTCCGCGTGGATGATCAGGCACAGGTCCAGCAGCTTTGCCTCGCTGTCGCTGAACTGGCGGTTGGAGCGGATGGAGTTCAGCACCACCTCGGCGGTGCGCTGGGTGGGCTTCACCGGGTGGATATACATGCTCTTGCGGTAGAAGTAGCGGCGCTTGACCTGATAGGCGTAGGACATGATCGCCGGCAGCTGCGCGATCAGCTGGATGGACTGGCGCAGCACGTTCTCCACGGAGATATCGTCCGGGTTGGGGTCGTAGGCGTAAAGGGCGGTGACGGAGCTGCCCATCTTGTTCATGATGTTGGGCGAGGGGGCCCGCATGATCACGTCCTCCACAAAGTCGAAGGGAAGCTCCCGGTTCAGGGCCAGCAGGGCGCAGAAGTTGTCCAGCTCCTTTTGGGTGGGCAGCACGCCGAACATCAGCAGATAGACCAGCTCCTCATAGCCGAAGCGGTCGTCGGCGGTGCAGCCGCCCACGAAGTCGTACAGGTCGATGCCCCGGTAGTTGAGGCGGCCCTCCTTCGGGATCTTTTCTCCGTCGTCGATGTAGTAGCCTTCCACGTTGCAGATCTTCGTCAGACCGACCATCACGCCGGTGCCGTCGGGGTTGCGAAGCCCCTTTTTGACGGAATATTTATCAAAAGCGGCGGGGTTGACCCGGTTGTTTTCCGT
>CAMVNL010000305.1 GCA_947168785.1 uncultured Clostridia bacterium
ACGATCGTTGTTTGCACCAGCAGCGGCACTGAGGTGCCGCGCTACGGGGTTCGCGTCGCCCCGACAAATCCCTCTTTTCCCCATATCATCAAAAAAACGGATCCCCGGATAAAGATCCGGGGATCCGTCGGTTGACGATTTTTTGACGGGGCATTCCGCCCGATCGCCGCTTTATTCGCCGGTGACCTCGTCCAGTTTCTCGGCGGCGGATTTGAACAGGCTCTCGAAAAGCGGTGTAAAAATGCCCTTCAGGAAGTCGATGATCTTTCTGAAGAAACCGAAAACCGTCGTCAATCCGTTCATGATGCTGCTGACGTCAAAGCCGGCGTCGGTGGGGGTGGTATTTCCGTCGGTAGGGGTAGAAGTATTAAAAAGATTCATTCTGATTGCCTCCTTGTTCCTATTTGTATGTTTATTATACCGCTGATTTTCGGATTTGTAAATACTTTCCGCAAAAATACCTAATTGTCTTCCCTTCGGGCGGGGAAGATTTATCTATTTTTCGGGGTTGCATTGCGGAATATTATTGAATATAATAGAAAGCGATTTTATCATATTGTATTTTGATACGGGGTGTAAACACATGGTCAAAGTAGTTAAATTCGGCGGCAGCTCGCTGGCTGACGCCAATCAGTTC
Organism: uncultured Clostridia bacterium; assembly: GCA_947168785.1. Taxonomy (GTDB): domain Bacteria; phylum Bacillota; class Clostridia; order Oscillospirales; family Acutalibacteraceae; genus RUG806. The sequence continues at coordinate 638 of CAMVNL010000305.1, forward strand.
CGCAAGGTGGCGGATATCATCAAGAGCGATCCCGACCGGCGCTACGCGGTGGCGTCCGCGCCCGGCAAGCGGGATTCCCGCGACGAAAAGGTGACGGATATGCTGCTGCAGTGCTTCCGTCTGGCCTGCGACAAGCGGGATATCAGCGGGACCTTCGACAAGATCGCCGCCCGTTACAACGGCATCATCAAAGATCTGGGGCTGGATTTCTCCCTGGACGAGGACCTGGAGGGCATCCGGGTGGCCATCTCCCACCACGCCAGCCGGGACTACATCGCCAGCCGCGGCGAATACCTCAACGCCAAGATTCTGGCCAACTTCCTCGGTTTTCCCTTCATCGACGCGGAGGACTGCATCTTCTTCGACGAAAACGGCGTGCTGGACAGCAAAAAGACCGATAAGAAGATGAGCGCCGTGCTGAGCCTGCACGAATACGCCGTGCTGCCCGGCTTTTACGGGGCTATGCCCAACGGCACCATCCGCACCTTCTCCCGGGGCGGCTCCGATATCACCGGCTCCATCGTGGCCAAGGCCATCGGCGCCGACATCTATGAGAACTGGACGGACGTTTCCGGCATGCTGATGGCGGATCCCCGGCTCATCAAGGACCCGCTGCCCATCCCGGAGATCACCTATAAAGAGCTGCGGGAGCTCTCCTACATGGGCGCCACCGTCCTGCATGAGGACGCCATCTTCCCCGTGCGCAAGGCGAAGATCCCGATCAACATCCGCAACACCAACGATCCCGCCGCCCCCGGCACCATGATCGTGGACAGGGCCTCCTCCAATATCGTGGAGACGGTCATCACCGGCGTCGCCGGCAAGAAGGGCATCACCTCCATCCACGTGGAGAAGGATATGATGAACTCCGAGGTGGGCTTCGGCCGCAAGGTGCTGGAGGTGCTGGAAAACCACAATATCTCCTTTGAGCACCTGCCCAGCGGCATCGACACCATGAGCGTGCTGGTCTCCTCCGCCGCCATCGAAGAGTGCAAGGGCTCCATCACGGCGGAAATGGTGAAGGCCGTGGATCCCGATTCCATCACCATTATGGAAAACCTCTGCCTGATCGCGGTGGTTGGCCGCGGCATGGTCAGCACCGAGGGCGTTGCCGCCCGCATCTTCACGGCGCTGGCCAACAATCACATCAACATCCGCATGATCGACCAGGGCTCCAGCGAGCTGAACATCATCGTGGCCGTGGAAGAGCACGATTACCAGAAGACGCTGGAAGCCATCTATCACGAGTTCGTAAAATGAAGATCCGTATCAAAAAACTGACGGAAACCGCCAGGCTGCCGAGCTACGGCACGGCATACGCCGCCGGGGCGGACCTCTATTCCGACGAGGGCGATATCACCGTGGCGCCGGGCGAGACCCATCTGTTCCACACGGGGCTTTCCATTGAGATCCCGGAAGGGTACGCCGGGTTCGTCCACGCCCGCAGCGGCATGGCCACCAAGCGCGGCCTGGCCCCCGCCAACAAGGTAGGCGTGATCGACGCGGATTACCGGGGGGAGATCATGGTGGCGCTGCACAACCATTCCGGCGAGGCGCAGACGGTGGAGGCAGGCGAACGTATCGCCCAGCTGGTCGTCGCGCCCTTCCTGAAGGCGGAATTTGAGGAAGCGGACGAACTCACCGACACCGACAGGGGCGAAGGTGGGTTCGGTTCCACAGGAACCCTGTAGCACGGAGCCTCAGCTCCGTCTCATTCTTCGGTTATGACGCTGCTGAGGCAGCGTGCTACGTTTTTTGCTTTTGCGCCTCGCTGAAGGCACTGTGCCTTTGCTGCGTATCGAAGTTGAGAGTTGAGAATTAAAAATGTCAAAAAAATCATCCGACTACGTCGTCAAGCTGTTGAGCTTTTTATGCCCGCTGGTGTATTTCGCCAGCTATCTGACCAGAAAAGACTATTCCATCGTCCTGCAGGCCATCATTGAAAACGAGGGACTGCTGAAGGCCCAGGCCGGGCAGGTGGAATCCCTCGCCGTCATCTCCTACGGCGCGGGGCAGATCGTCAGCGGCATTCTCGGCGACCGCTTCAAGCCCCAGCGGCTGATCATGGGCGGGCTTTTCGTCACCATTATCTGCAACGTGCTGATGCCCTTTACCCCGGCGGGGCTGCGGGTGCCGGTGTGGTTCGTCAACGGCTTTGCCCAGAGTATGCTGTGGCCGCCGCTGGTGCGGATCATGGCCTCGGTGATGAACGAAAAACAGTACAACACCGTCTCCGCCAACACCAACGTGGCGGGCCTGAGCGGCACCATCTTCATCTATCTGAGCTCTTCCCTGCTGTGGCTCCGGTTCTTTGACTCCTGGAAGCTGACGTTCTTCACCTCCGCAGGGCTTGCCGCCGTGATCCTTGTGATGTGGATCATCGGCTTCCGAAAGCTGAAGGACGTGGAAGCCCTGCAGTTTGAACGCAAACAGAAAACCGACAAAAAGGACGGCGGCTCGGGCAAGCTGAGCCTGAAGCTGCTGCTGGGCTCCGGGTTCGTTCTCATCGCCGTCGCCATCATCGCCCAGGGCGCTCTGCGGGACGGCATCACCGACTGGGTGCCGACCTTTATCAGCGAGACCTTCGGCCAATCCAGCGACAAGGCCATCCTGAAATCCGTCGTGCTGCCGGTCATCGGCGTGGTCAGCATGAAGATCGTGGGGATCGCCGCCAACAAGTGGGTCAGGGACGAGGTCAAGGGGGCCGGGATCACCTTCCTGGGCAGCATCGTGCTGTGCGCCTGCCTCGTAGCTTTCTATTCCCTCAACCAGTACGTGGCGCTGGGCGTTTCCGCGCTGATCGTGGGCACCATGCACGCCATCAACTTTTTCCTGATCTGCATCGTCCCCGCCCGGTTTGAGAAGTACGGCGTCGTCTCCACCATGAGCGGCATCATCAACTCCCTCACCTACGTGGGGGCCTCCGCGGGTGTTTACATCTTCGGCAAAATCGCGGACAACGAGGCAATGGGCTGGAACGCCGTTCTGATCTCCTGGGTCGTCATCGCCGTGGTCGGCACTGCCGCCTGCTTTATCGCCGTGAAGCCCTGGAAGAAATTCCGCAAAGCGGATGTCTGATTTTATTACCGTACCGAATCT
>CAMVNL010000306.1 GCA_947168785.1 uncultured Clostridia bacterium
GCTACGTGTTCGCCGCCATGACCATCTCCACTTCGCTGGGCGAGGCGGAAGAAGGCAACCTGAACCAGGAGTACACCGATATGCTGGCGGACGTGGGCGATCTCTCCGGTCTGAGCGTCTCGCTCTTTGATCTGGCCAACGAGGCCATTGCCGCCGGCCGTACCGATTACGCCGCGCTGGTAGCCGAAAAGACAGAGCTGAACGAAGCGAAATCTTCGCTGCTGGGCGAGCTGGTCGGCTTCTGCGTGGACGGCATCAACAGTGAAGCGGAAAAGAACTATTCTCAGGCGCTGACCGCGTTCCTGAATACCAACACGGTGGCGGATACCCTCGGCGTCACCGACGGCAAGCTGATTTTCCACGCCGCCAACGCCATGGTGATCAGCGGCAATCTGGCCGAGCTGCAGAACTATGACGCCATGCTGACGGCAGAAACCATCGCCTCTCTCTCGGCGGAGGAAGCCGCGCAGGCGGAAAAGATCCATCAGATCTATAACGGGCTCAACAGCGCCAGTCAGGTGTTCTCCGAATATTACGCCAACTACGCGTACTACGGCCAGCCCATCGACTACGAGGCGGCCTGTGAAGCGCTGGACGCGCTGATCACCGAGGAATCCGACAATTACGCCAAGGGCTTCGTCGCCTATTGCAAGTATTTCGCGGCCATCTATTCGGACCATCAGGCGGAAGGGGAGCAGTTCGTCGCCGATATGCGCGAGCTGATGCCCGATCTCAAGACCGTCTACGGCTACTATCAGATCGACCTCGACCGGGATAAGGGCGAATACGATCATGCGCAGGCCACGGCGAACGATATTCTTGCCTCCAACGTGGGCGACGATTACGCCAACGCCACCCTCGCCTTCGTCAAGCGCACCAAGGGCGATATCAAGGGCGCGCTGGAGACCGCGGTCAAGGGAATGGAGCTTTCCGGCGTGAAATCCTTCTGCGGCAACGAGGCGGCCATCGACTATATGCTCACCGGCGACTTCGAGAGCGCTTTTGAGTACCTCAAGAATATGTATCAGTCTTCGCTCTCCATTGAGACCTGCGACATGCTGCTGATCTTCAACGCGCTGTATAAGGGCGACAACAAAGACATCAAAGAAGACCTGGCGACGCTGGTCGACGAGATCAACAAGACCTACGCCAACTATCAGGTGACCAGCCTTTCCGATACGACGGCGATCATCTCCGGCGAAAAGACGCTGGAGGACGTGTTCTGCGCCGGTTCTTACACGTTGGAGAACAATGCCGCCGCGGCGGAAACGACGACGGAGGCCGCGGAATAACCCGGCGGGACGGCTGCGTGGCAACGGTTATTTAAGGAATTTTTAAATTATTTGACGATTCTTCAAAATAACAGTTGACAAGCAGGTGGAATTTGTAGTATAGTTATGGCGTATAGTTGAGCAATTAGCCTCAATCGAACTATATGTCTTATTTTCGAAAGGTAGGTAACATCAATGAAAAAGGTTATTGCGGTGGCAATTTCCCTTGTGCTGGCTCTCTCCGTGACGCTTACCGTTTCCGCTACGGTCAGCAAGGCCGGCGAGAATACCGCTTCCAGCACCGGTGCGCTTGACGGCATCGGCGACGCGCTGGGCGGCCTTGATCTGGGCGGCGTGTTTGACAGCCTCGGCGGAGATTTCAGCCTTGACAGCATCACCGGTATCTTTGACAGCCTCGGCGGCGGCAATTCCGGCGGCACCGGCAATTCCGGCAACGGCACCGGCGGTTCTTCCTCTTCCGATTCCAGCCCTCTGGATAAGGTAAAGGGCCTGTTCGGCGACAGCCTGGGCGGCGGCTCCAGCTCTTCCAGCTCCAGCTCCTCCTCCAGCTCCAGCACCGAGACCACGACGGCTGCTCCTGCGCAGAACATTTGCCCCAACTGCTGCAACAACAACGGCAATCGCAACACTGAGCCCGTGAGCAACGTCTACACCGGCGAATAATTGCAGCGTACCAACGAAAAACACAACGGACGGATCCGATCGGGTCCGTCCGTTTTCCGTCGCGCATTAAAAACAGCGCCGTATAAGCTGCGCATCAGGAACCGCTTTTCAGCCATGCTCCGTGCAAAAAGAGGTTTATCACGTTTTTTTTGTGGAATACCCTAATAAAGAGAGCCGAGGTGTACGTCAGCAGCCCCCTACGGTTGGCTGCCGAACGCCTCGAAAAAGCTTTTCCTTATCTTAATACCCACAATTACCCGTGATGAACCCAAAAAGAAAACTGATTTAGATCTCAATGCCCAGGTCTTTGATCTTGTCCTGCAATTTGAGGAAATCCTCCAGGCAGGCGCCCTTCTGGCTGGGGTTGCGCAATAAGGCGGCGGGGTGAAAGGTGCCCATCATCAGCGTGCCGTTCTTATCGTAGAAAATCCCGTGCTGCTTTGTCACCTTGAAATCCGGCGAAATCAGCCGCTGGGCGGAGATCCGTCCCACGCAGACGATGATCTTCGGCCGCATCAGGTAGACGAGGTTCCGTAGCCACGGAATGCACACGTCCATTTCCTCCGGCTTCGGGTCCCTGTTGTGGGGCGGGCGGCATTTCAGCATGTTGGCGATATAGATGTTTTCTTTCCGGTCGAGGCCGATGCCGTTCAGGTAGAGGTCCAGCAGCTTGCCGCCCCGGCCGACGAAGGGCTCGCCCTGCAGGTCCTCGTTTTCACCCGGCGCTTCCCCCACGAACAGGATCTGCGCGTCCTCTTTGCCGACGCCGAACACAACGTGATGGCGGGATTCACACAAGCCGCAATTCGTACATGCCAGGCACGCCTGCTTCAGTTCTTCAAAGGTGGAGAACATGACTATCACCCTTTTCATTCAATATGATCATATTTTCAAAAATAATTGTAGCGGAAACCGTATAATATGTCAATTCCAAAATTTTTTATTCATGTTTTTGTATTTTTCTATTGACTTATCCGGGCCCGTCTTGTATAATACCCGTGTAAAACATGTTGGGTATAGGCTCACCATGTTTATTGTAACGTATATTAAGGATTGTAAGGTCCTTATATAAAATTATTTAAAGGAAGGTTTTTAAGATGAAAATCGCAAAAAAATTGCTTGTAGTCGTTCTGGCTCTTGCAATGGTCTCCGCTTTTGCGGCTATCGCATTTGCTGCGAATCCTTCGGTTTCTTTCTCCGTCGGCGAGTATGACGCCGCTAAGGGAAGAGCCAAGGTGACCGCCAACTTCGTAGACGGTGTAGGCATCACCTCCGGCAACCTGAAGTTTGCTTATGAGAAAGATACCGTTTCCAAGATCACTGTCGCCCCCGGCGCTGACGCCAAGGTGACTGCCGATCTGGGCAATGCTTACAGCTCCGAGTTCAATGCGGATATCAATCCTGCCGACTATGGCTTCTATTTCAAAGAGAACCTGTGGGCCACTTCCGAGTGGACTGCGGTTGCCGAAGATCTGGAAGTTGAAGCTTCTGTCAACGGTGAAAACTTCAATTTCGCCACCTTTACGTTCACTGCTCCCGAGGGAACTGTGATCACCGTGACCGGCGAACTGAAGGTCGGCGACGCTGCTACGCCTGTCAACACCACCTTCACCATCGGCAAGGCTGCCGCTCCTGTTGAGACCACCACGGCCAAGACCACTCCCGCAGAGACCACCACGGCTAAGACCACTCCTGCAGAGACCACCACGGCTAAGACCACTCCCGCAGAGACCACCACGGCTAAGACCACTCCCGCAGAGACCACCACGGCTAAGACCA
>CAMVNL010000307.1 GCA_947168785.1 uncultured Clostridia bacterium
CCGAGACCTTGCCAGCCTTTTGAAAAAGGCTGGACCGAAAACTTTTCATTCTTTTCCATCCCACAGAAATCCGTGAACCGAAAAAAGAGAATGAAACCGGCGAGGACCCTCATGGACGGCGTCCCCGCCGGTCGATTATTATGAAGAGAGCGCGTCTGTCAACTGCGTGATGAAGGCCGACGGGGCGACCAGCCGCACATCGGGGCCGAAGGCGGCGACCATCCGGTCCACCGCCGCCATGGTATCGCCGTACCCGGCGAAATTGCCCGCCTCATCCAGGCCCGACCAGGCGTGGATCACGATCAGGGAATAGGCGTCGGGGTCGGAAGGATCCGTTGACGCGGCGTTGACCGCCGCCGCGATCTCCTCCGGCGAGCCGCCGGGCTGGCCGTACCACAGCTTATATTTCGCGCCGACGATGGGCTTGCCGTGGGAGAGCCGCGCCGCCCCCTTCATACCGGCGTAGTCGGAATAATCCAGATAGAACACGCCGTCCACGCTCTCCTGCCCCGCCAGCACGTCCAGCGAACGGTGGTTGAAACCGCCGTCGTCCAGCACAGCCGCCACGTGGAGGTCGGCTTTCGCCATCTGCTCCGAAAGGCTCCCGTACATGCGCCGCAGGGCGAAGGGGTTAGTCCATTTTGAGGGGAAGGTATAGCCCAGCCCGCTGATCTGCAGGATGTATTCATCCCCCGGGGCGGCGTTGGCGTACAGCCATTTCGCCATGGTGGGCGCGGCGGCGTTCAGCGACGCGGGCAGACCCCAGGCAACCGGGAAGCGCCCCCGCAGGGGGGAGCCGAAATGAGATCGGTCGGTGAAGGCGGTCAGCATCCATTGAAGGTTGTCGCCGTCGGACATGAACAGGCAGACCGTGTGGTGAGGCGTTTGAGCCGCCGGTTCAGGGGTAAGCGCCTGTTTCAGGTCCGCCGAGGGGAACCCGCTGAGAACGGAGACGTTGCAGGCGTGGTCGGCAGGGATCAGACAGGCGTTCAGCGGGGAGAGCGAAGAAACCGTTTCATATTCGCCCAGCACCGGGTTCCACCCGAACACCACCGCGTTATCACGCAAAAAGGCGTAGGTCATTTTGCAGGCCGTTTGATCCTCGGAATCGGAGAAGCCGAAATAGGCCCCGGCCATCACCGCGTAATCCACCAGCTTGGGCGCGTAGGACACGGGCTGGGAGAAGGCCACCCTGCGGCTGAGCCGACAAAAATACCGGGACCGCCGCAGGGTATGATCCGTCCAGCCGCGAACGTCCTCCAGACAGGCAAGGCCCGCCGCCTCCGCCGCGGTTTGCAGGCCTTCGGGGATCACCACCGCCTGCAGCACGCCCGCCACGGAGACCGCCGCCTGCGCGCCCGTTCCGTCGCACAGCACGTAGCCGTTCAGCCGGTCGGCGAAAGCCTTCAGCAGGGCCGCCGGTTCCGCCTCCGGGCCGCTCATTTCGATCACATCTGCGTCCGCGTATTCCAGATACTGCCGGTAAGCGCCGTCCCGGAACAGGAGCTGCAGTTCACTGCAGTTGGCCAGCACCCCCTGCAGGGAGCCCAGCGTCAGCGCCGCGTCGCCCTCAGGCCGGTCCAGCAGCCAAAGTGTTTTCGCCGCGACCTTCGCTTTCGGGATTCAGCCCCCGCAGCGTCTCGCAAATGCGTTCATTCAGAGCAAAAAGCCAATCCTCCAACGTCAGCAGCGCCCGCCGGGCGATATTGCCGCCCGCGTCCGTTGACGAGGAAAGGGAGGTTGCGCCGAGGGCGGAGGCAGAAACCTGAAACGCGCCCGCCAGCAGGCAGAAACTCAGCAAAAGGGAAATGATTTTTTTCATACGCGTTACCCCTCTGGATCACTTTTCTGCCCCGGCTTTTTCGGTTCCGCGGGCAGGTACGGAAAAAGGGCCGGAAGGATCCGGCCCTGATGTTTTCTGAAATACGTCTTGTCAGCCGTCCGTCGGAGTGGTGGCGTCCGTCGGCGTGGTCGCTTCTTCACCGCCGAGGGTTCCCATCAGCGCTTCGATCAGAGACTCGATGATCGCGATCTTCGCGAAGGGCTTCAATACTTTCAATACCATTTTCAGAACCCAAAGAATAGCACCCATAATCATAACCTCCTGTCAGATTGTTTCTATTTTATTTATAGCACAACGCCGAAAAAAATGCAATACATTTCACAGAAAATTCAGAATTATCCCATAGAAATTCAGCATTTTCCCGATGTGACTTCCCTCCGGGAGACGGCAGCGCAGGCCGCTCAGATCCGGGGGCTTGCCGAAAGGCGGCTCAATCGCCCGAAAGCGTGGTCGGCTCGCCGTAATCCACGCCGAAGGTTTCCACGGTAACGGATTTCATCACCTGGTCCTCAAGGGGCTTGTCGTACTGGTCGCGGTCCACGGAAACGATGGCGTCCGCCACGTCCATGCCCTCCAGCACCTTGCCGAAGGAGGCGTACTGGCCGTCCAGCCAGTCGCAGTCCGCCACGCAGATGAAGAACTGACAGCCGGCGGTATCGAAGCCGGATACCTGATTGCCTCTTCTGCCCATGGAGATCACGCCCCGGGTGTGGGACAGCTTGTTATCGAAGCCGTTGGCGGAAAACTCGCCGGGGATCGTATAGCCCGGGCCGCCGGTGCCGTTGCCGGAGGGATCGCCGCCCTGGATCATGAAATCCGGAATGACCCGGTGGAAGATCGTGCCGTCATAGAAGCCGGAATTGGCCAGGCTGATAAAGTTTTTCACGGTGTTGGGGGCCACGTCCGGGTACAGTTCCACTTTGATGACGCCGCCGTTTTCCATCTCGATGGTGGCGACGGGATTTTGGCCGCCGTTATCCACGGGGGCCGCCGTCTGCGCATCGTCCGCCTGCGCGTCCGCGTCGCCGGAACCCTCGGCGGTTTCGCCGTTATCCGCTGCACCGGCGGGCTGAGTGACGGTTTCAGTCTGGTCGTTTTTCTTGCCGCAGGCGGCGAACACCGCCAGCGTAAGGCAGAGAACCGTTAACAGCGCAATGATTCTTTTGGTCATTCTGCATCGCTCCTTTCGGACGGCTCTTCCGCGCCGTCCATCAGCTTGATGAAGTTTTCGCCGTCGATCTTTTCGTTTTCCATCAGATATTGGGCCAGCGCGTGGAGCTTGTCGATATGCTCGGTGAGGATCTTCTCGCAGCGGTCGTACCCCTTCATGACGATGCGGTTGACCTCTTCGTCGATCTCCTTGGCGATCTCTTCGGAGTAGTTGCGCACGGTGCCGTAGTCCTTGCCGAGGAAGACCTCGTCATGGCCGCTTCCGAAGGTGATGGGGCCGAGGGTATCGCTCATGCCGTACTTGGTGACCATGTTGCGGGCGATTTCAGAGGCCCGCTGGATGTCGTTGGAAGCGCCGGTGGAGATATCGCCGATGATGAGCTTTTCCGCCACGCGGCCGCCAAGCAATGTGACGATCTCCTCCTCCATCTTCTTTTTGGACATATACATTTTATCTTCCACCGGCATGTGCATGGTAAAGCCGCCCGCCATGCCTCTGGGGATGATGGAAACCTGATGGACCGGGTCCTGCCCGCCCAGGAAGTGGGCGGAAACCGCATGGCCGGCCTCGTGATAGGCGGTGAGGCGCTTGTCGTCCGACGTGATCTTGTGGGAACGCTTCTCCGCGCCCACGACCACCTTCAGCGTCGCCTCTTCGACCTCTGCCTTGGTGATGGCCTTCAGGCCCCTTCTGGCCGCCAGCAGCGCCGCCTCGTTCCG
>CAMVNL010000308.1 GCA_947168785.1 uncultured Clostridia bacterium
TGATCGTCGCCCTGATGCTGCTGTGGAAGTATTTCCTCGCCGAAAAGCTCAAAGGCAGATTTACGTTGAAATTATTCCGTCATCCGGATTGGGAAATTGCCTGATCTGCGCGCCGCCGTTTCATTATCATATCTATATCACCAAAAAAACGGTTCCGCCGCCGGAACCGCGTCTGCGCACGAAGGGGGTAACGCGTCATGAAAATCGTCAGAGTCTCCGGCTCCAACGAGCTGCACATCCACAACGACCGGTTTTCCGTCTACACGGGCGGGCTCCGGCTGTTCCTGTTTTACCTTGACTGTTCCGTCAGCCTGCCGGAGGCGGCGGATGAGGACAGCGATCCCGAGCTGGTTTCCTCCGAGGATAACATCTTCGTCTGGCGCGTTCACAGCACCGTTTGGCAGAAGAAGGAATACCGCCTGGTGGTGCGGGACGGTGCCTTCGTCTTCACCGTCACGGTGGAGGGCAAGGGCGCGCCCGTCAGCGTCGAATACTTCCGTTCCCGCTCGCTCTATAACGCCGCGGGCTATACGCTGTTCAACCTGCACGCCTGCGACCACGAGCGGGCCAAACACCTGATGTGCGACGAACCGGCGGTGCTGCAGCCCATGCGGGCCGCGCCGCCGCCCTATCTCTTCCCGTTCTTCAACGACTACAACGACACGGTGACGGGGCTTGGGATCGTCGCCAGACGCGGCGAACATAATTTCCGCCGGTTTGAGCTGCACGCCCCCGCCAACGGCTGGCGGGAAAATACCTGCTGGTTCACCCTGCCGCTGGAGGGCGACATGGCGATTGACGGCCGTTGGGAAAGCCCTGCCGTCTTCGGCTGCTTCGGCGAGACGGATCTGGACGTGCTGCGGCAGTACAGCCACTGGCAGTATAAGCACCGGGATTTCACCTGCCGCACGGCGCAGGACGCCACCCCCGACTGGTGGCGCGCCCCCATCTTCTGCGGCTGGGTCGCCCAATGCGATCTTGCGGACGCGAACCCCGGCAGCACCGCCAAGGACTACGCCACGCAGGCGACCTACGAGCGGTTTTCGGACAAGCTGGATGAGATCGGCCTCGACCCCGGCGTGATCATTGTGGACGACAAATGGCAGAAGGCCTACGGCACGCTGACGCCCGATCCCGTGAAATGGCCCTCCCTGCGGGAGTTCGCCGACGACCAGCACGCCCGCGGCCGGAAGGTGCTGCTGTGGTTCAAGTGTTGGGATCACGAGGGCCTTCCCCTTGAGGAGTGCGTCACGCGGAACGGCGAACCGATCTGCGCGGACCCCACCAATCCCGCCTACCTGTCCCGCCTGAAGCGCGCGATTTATCAGCTCCTGTCGGAAGACGTCGGCTGCTGCGCCTGCGACGGCTTCAAGGTGGACTTTATGGATTGTCTCCCCGAGCTGACCGGCGCGGAGATCTGCCGCAAGGGCCTTTACGGCGTGGAGCTGATGAAATGCCTGTTTGAGGCCGTCTATCAATTCGCCAAGGAGGCCAAGCCTGACGCGCTCATCAACGCCAGCAGCCTCCATCCCTATTTCGCCGGCACCTGCGACCAGTTCCGCATCCACGATTACGACGCCTTCGTCCGCAGCCCCATCAGCACCATGCGCTTCCGTTCCGAGATGGCGCAGGCGGTCTATCCCGGCGTGATCGTCGATACCGACGGCTTCCACGGCCGCACGAAATATGAGAACCTGCGCATCCTGCTGGCGCAGCCTGACTTCGGCGTGCCGGATCTCTATTACTTCCCGGCGGATTTCACCGAAGAGGATTGGGCGCAGGTCAGGGCCGCCTGGCTGAATGAAGACTGACCTTGCCGCAGCCTCGACGGGCCCGAAGAGCAATCCGATATTTCAATTGATGGGGATTAAATGATGAAAAACAACAATCTGAAGGAAACCCTTTCAAAGCTGCTGCCCATCGTGCTGCTGCTGGCGGGGATCACGGTGCTGGGGAAGGGGATCTCCCTTCTGGTTTCGCAGTCGGGCATGCGGAAGACCGACGCGGTCATTTCCGAGATCACAGAGGAACCGTATCTTATCAACGGGCGGGAGAAGCAAGTCGTTTCCGCCCTGATTACCTATACGCTGGAGGATACCGTTTATACGGCGGATCTCGGCGGGGTGCGCAGCGGCTTTATCGAGGGCGATTCCCTGACCGTTTTGGTGGATCCCGCCGCCCCGCAGAAGGTGGCGCTGTCAGTCGCCGCCGCGGGCGTGACCTGTACCGTGATCGGCGCCGTGCTGCTGCTGGCCGGCGTTATCTGGTTCATCCCGCTGCTCCACGCCGTGTTCACGGCGGAGCCCAAAACGGAAAACCGCCGTCCCGTAGAGCCGGAGGAAAAGAAAAGCGCCTGACCTCGCCTCGTTTCGGCGTCTTTTGCCGGCTCTCCCCGTAAAAACGAATATCTGTCTGAAAAATCGCCCGGACGAAGCACCGTCCGGGCGATTTTACGTGTATAGAGAGGATGAATGAAAATCGGTAAATTGGGGTTTTTCGAAGTCTTGTAGCACGCAGCCTCAGCTGCGTTTTCTGCGCAAATGTTACATCACGTAGCACGGCGCCTCGCGCCGTTAATCGGAACTGCGTTGCAACGGTGCGGGTCTCCGGTGGAGACCTCTGCCGAAGGCAGAAGCACCGACCGAGCCGGCAGGCGAGACCGCAAGGCACCGTGCTACGATGATATTGCCCCTCGCAAACATTGTCGCGCTGCTTCGCTTGGAGCGAGATCATCCGGTAGCGCGGCACCTCAGTGCCGCTATTGACACAAGCAACAATTCAGATGGTTTTTTCGGCCAAATAATGGCTATCTTCTAAGAAAAACGGTTAACAATCCAACAATCCGTTAAAGCAACATTAGTTGATAGCGGCACTGAGGTGCCGCGCTACTGATATCGCCCCGACAAATCCCTATTTCGGCTCGATCCACCCCGCCGGGGCGGTGGGCAGCGTCAGCTTGCCCGGGTCGCCGCCATGCCGCAAAAACGTTTCCCAGATATACGCTTTATAGTCCTCCGTATAGGTATATTTCCACAGCCGCTCGATCTTGGCGAAATCCTCCACCGTCTCGTCCGGCAGGGCCGTGACTTTTTCACGGCGGTAGGGGAGCGGTACGCAGACCGTGCCGTCGCCGGTGATGAAATACTGCGAGGCCAGCCGGATCGCCGTCCTGTTGGCCTCATGCCGGGGCAGGTCGCCCTCAAACATGATCCGCGTCACGGGGAAAATCACCGTGTCCGCCCGCAGCAGCTCATAGCACCGGGCGGAAAGCCCCGTGTGGCCGTGGTGGGCGATCTGCGCCGCGTCGCAGCGAAGCCGCTCCCCCCAGCGCGCCTCCAGCAGCCTGCTTGCCTTGACCGACGCGTCTCCGGGAATGAATACCCTTGACCCTTCCGCCGTAACCATCACTACGGCGGAGGAATCGTTATAGTCGTCGATCTCCTCCGAAAAGACGTCCTCAAAGGTGGAAAGCACGTCAAAGGCGAGGTTGCGCACGTAAAAGCGCATGCCCGTATGCAGCTTATATACCGGGGCGGGATAGGCTTCCAGCGCGGCGAACAGCTTTTCCGCCGTCTCCTGCTCCTCATAGTTGCCGTCCCACACCGCGTAATCGGCGGGCAGCAGGTTCTGATAGAACCCCTCGATCACCACGTCCCGGGTGTTGTATTTCAGAAAGTCCATCAGCTTGCAAACGTGGTCGGTGTGGGCGTGGGTGATCAGCCACCCGCA
>CAMVNL010000309.1 GCA_947168785.1 uncultured Clostridia bacterium
GATGATCTCGCTCTTGAACACCTTGGCGTAGTCGGCCTTCAGACAGTTCAGAATTTTACCCCGCACCGGGATCACCGCCTGGAAGGCGGAATCCCGGGCCTGCTTGCAGGCGCCGAGGGCCGAGTCGCCCTCCACGATGAAGATCTCCCGCTCGTTCACGTCCTTGCTGCGGCAGTCCACGAACTTTTCAATGCGGTTGAGCATGTCGCTGCCGCCGGAAAGGGTCTTCTGCACGTTGATGCGGGTGGCCTCCGCCCGCACGCGGGACCGCATGTTGATAAGGACGCGTTCGCAGATCTTGTCCGCGTCCAGCTTGTTTTCGATGAAATAGATCTCCAGCTGGTGCTTGAAGAACTCGGTCATGGCCTCCTGAATGAACTTGTTGGTGATGGCCTTTTTCGTCTGGTTTTCGTAGGAGGTCTGGGTGGAAAAGGAGGAGATCACCAGCACGAGGCAGTCCTCGATATCCTGGAAGGTGATCTTGCCGTCGCTCTTGTTGTATTTGCCGTTCTGCTTCATGTAGGCGTCGATCTGGGAAACGAAAGCGCTTCTCACCGCCTTATCCGGCGCGCCGCCGTGCTCCAGGAAGCTGGAGTTGTGGTAGTACTCCTTCATCTGCACCTTTTCGGAGAAGGTGAGGGCGGCGAAGATCTTGACCTTGTAGTCCGGCTTGTCCTCTCTGTCCCGGCCGCTTCTTTCGCCGCTCCAGAACTGCACGGGCACGATGCCCCGGTTGTCCACGACCTCGTTCACGTAGTCCACGATGCCGTTGTCGTAGCGGTATTCGTAGCTCTCGAACCGGTTCTCGCCGATCTGGTTTTTCAGGATGAACCGTACCTTGTCGTTGACCACCGCCTGCTTTTTCAGCACGTCCTTATAGTAGTCCAGCGGAATGTCGATATCCGTGAATACGTCCCGGTCGGGGCGCCAGCGGATGCGGGTGCCGGTGTCCTTTTTATCGTAGGGCTCCCTGTGCAGGCCGCCCACGTTTTCGCCTTTCTCAAAGTGCAGCGTGAAGCATTCGCCGCCGGAGTGGATCTCCGCGTCCATATACTCCGAAGAATACTGGGTGGAGCAAAGGCCCAGGCCGTTGAGGCCCAGCGCGAATTCATAGCTGCCGCCGTCGTTGTTGTCGTACTTGCCGCCGGCGTACATCTCGCAGAACAGCAGTTCCCAGTTCCAGCGCTGCTCGCTTTCATTATAATCCACGGGCATGCCGCGGCCGAAATCCTGCACCTCGATGGAGTGGTCGAGATAGCGCGTTACCACGATCCGGTTGCCGTAGCCCGCCCTCGCCTCGTCGATGGAGTTGGAGATGATCTCAAAAACGGAATGCTGGCAGCCCTCCAGCCCGTCGTCGCCGAAGATGACGGCGGGGCGCTTCCTGACGCGTTCCGCGCCCTTGAGCTGCTTGATGCTGTCGTTGCCGTATTCTTTCTTTTTTGCCATGTTTCCCTCCGCAGAGTGATTTGTCATTATCCTATATATTGTACCTTTTTTTGAAAAATAAGTCAAGGGTTTGTGTCTTTCACTTTTATCTTGCAAATAATAAAAAGGTATGTTATTATTACAATGTATTATTATACTTCTGATTTTTGAAAGGTGCCAATCTGATGAGTCCTTTGCTGAAGAAGAGAAACGGCAGCGATGAAACCTATCTGCTGCGCAAATACTGTCTGATCGCCGGTCTGCTGGCGGCGGCGGTGATGATGTTCACCTATCTGTGCCATGACAACACCCTGACGTTCGGCAAGAACACCGTGCTGCGCATGGACCTCTATCACCAGTACGGCCCGCTGTACGCGGAGCTGTACGACCGCATCGTCCACGGCTATTCGCTGGTTTACTCATGGACAAGCGGCCTCGGCGGGGCGTTCCTCGGCAACCTCTATAACTACTGCTGCAGCCCCTTCGCGCTGGTCATTTTGCTGACGGGGCATCAGAACATGCCGGACGCCATCGCCATCATGATCCTGCTGAACGCGGTGCTGTCGGCGGTCACCTTCACCTATTATATCAATAAATCCACCGGTACCGTGCAGCACATCAGCATCGGCTTCGCGCTGCTTTACACCTTCTCCGGCTACTTCGTGGCCTACTCCTGGAATATCATGTGGCTGGACGCCATGGCCATGTTCCCGCTGGTGATGCTGGGCGTGGAAAAGATCATTCAGAAGAACAAGCCCTCCCTCTATATCTTCGCCATGACCTACACCATGATCACCAACTACTACATGGCGTATATGGTCTGCATCCTCTCGGTGCTGTATTTCCTGTACTACTTTTTCTCCCGCTATGAGCTGTCCTCTCCGCTGCTTCGGAAAAAGGACGCCCCAGCGGAAGGGGAGGAGGGCTTTGAGGTCATTGCTCCCGCTTCTCCGCTTGCCGACCCCGCTTCGCAGGAATCCGCCGCGCAGGCCTCCTCTGCGGAGGCCGACGCCATCGCCACCGCCGTGACGGAAGAGGCCGCCGCCATCGACGCGGCCATCAACGACGCTTCCGCGCAGGCATCTCCCGCCTTCACGGAGGGCTTTACCCTGTCGGAGGACGCGCCGGACGAGCTGCCCGTGACGGGAGATCTGACCGAACCGGCCCCGCCCGCCCCCGCGCAGGAGCCCGCTGTCCCCGCCGCCCCGCCGGAGGGCTTCGTCTACGCCGAGCCGATACAACCGTCGGTTCCCGTTGCGCCGCAGGCCGTCGTCCCGCAGGGCAAAAAAGCAAAGAAGAAAAAAGAGAAAAAGGACCGTCTCAGACTGCGCGACAGCCGGTTCTGGGTCAGCGGCTGGTCCTTCGCCCTGGCGTCGGTGCTGTGCTTCCTGCTGTCCGCCTTCGCCCTGATCCCGGTCTATTACTGCCTGCAGACCTCCTCCGCCACCGGCGGCACCTTCCCCACCACCATGAAGGTGTATTTCAACCTGTTCGACTTCGTCGCCAACCACCTGCCGGCGCTGACCACCACCATCCGCAGCAGCGGCGATATCGTGCTGCCCAACATCTACTGCGGCCTGCTCAGCGTGCTGCTGCTGCCCTTCTATTTCTTCAGCAAGCACGTCTCCGGCCGCAAAAAGATCGCGGCGGTGGTCTTCATCGGCGTGTTCTATCTCAGCTTTTCCCTCAACTATCTCAATTATATCTGGCACGGCATGCACATGCCCAACGACCTGCCCTTCCGTTATTCCTTCGGCTATACGTTCCTGCTGCTGGTGATGGGGTATGAGGTCTTCTGCAACATCGGCGAGTTCAGCAACCGCATGTACGTGGGCGCCGGCGTGGGCGTCATCGCCTTCGCCATTCTGGTGGACAAGCTCGGCCAGCAGAACGTGACCTCCAAAACGGTCAATATCGTCCTGATCTTCGCCGTGGTCTACGTGGTGCTGCTGGGCCTGCTGCGCAGCAAGCGGTTCGAGCGCAACGCCGTCATTTCGCTCCTCATTATCGCCATCATCGCTGAACTGGGCGTCTCCGACGTCAGCAACTTCGTCATGGAGCAGCCCAAGGCCAACTACGTGACCGACTATCCCGACTATCAGCAGATCAAACAGGCGACGGAAGGGGAGGACGGCGACCTCTTCTACCGGACGGAGCTGTCGAAGCTGCGGGCCAGAATGGACCCCTGCTGGTACGGCTACAACGGCGTTTCCACCTTCTCCTCCATGGCCTATGAGCACGTGGCGAAACTGATGGAAAACCTCGGCATGTTCGGCAACGACATCAAC
>CAMVNL010000310.1 GCA_947168785.1 uncultured Clostridia bacterium
CAGCACCATGCCGAAGCAGTGGAACATGGGCACCTGGATCATCATGCGGTCGGCGGTGGAAAGGTCCATCCGGTCGCCGATCACCTTGCCGTTGTTGACGATATTGCGGTGGGTGAGCATCACGCCCTTTGGAAAGCCGGTGGTGCCGGAGGTGTACTGCATGTTGCACACGTCGTCGGGCTTTACCAGTGCGGCGCGGCGGCGCACCTCCTGCAGAGGCACCAGATCCGCGCGCTGCATGAACTCCTGAAAGGTCAGGCACCCGTTCATGCGGAAGCCGACGGTGATCACGTTGCGCAGGAAGGGCAGCGTTTTGGAATAGAGCGGCTGTCCCGGCGTCAGGTCGTTCAGCTCCGGGCACAGCTCCTCCATGATGGCTTTATAGTCGGAATCCTTGCAGCTGTCGATCATCACCAGCGTGTGGGTGTCGGACTGGCGCAGCAGGTATTCCGCCTCGTGGATCTTATAGGCGGTGTTGACGGTCACCAGCACCGCGCCGATCTTCACCGTGGCCCAGAAGGTCAGATACCATTCGGGCACGTTGGTGGCCCATATCGCCACGTGGTGGCCGGGCTTCACGCCAAGGGAGATCAGCGCCGCCGCCACGGTATCCACGTCCCGGCGGAACTGGGCGTAGGTGCGCTTGTAATCCGGCGCGGAGTAGCGGATGGCCCATTGGTCGGGGAAGTTCTCCGCCATGGTGTCCAGCACCTCGGAAAAGGTCTTGTCGATCACGTCGTATTTGGGCCAGATAAAGGAGCCGGTGCCCGCCCGGTTGCGGTAATAGCCGCGGGCGGGGGCCTGGTCCCGGTCCACTCCGGCGATAAAGCTGCGGAAGTGGGTCAGCACGATATCGGGATCGGTGATTTCGTCGTTGGCGTCCACACAGACGAAGCCCTCAAAGTTGAGGGATTTCAGCGCGTCCAGAAATTCGCCCACGGGCAGGTCGCCCTCGCCGATGAGCACGTTCACGCCGTCCTTGCGGTCGCCGAGGCGCACGTAGCGGATGTACGCGCCGAGGGTGCGGATGGTGTCCTCCGCGCTCTCTTTGGCGGTAAAAAAGGTCTCGCGCATATTCCACGCCGCGCCGAGGCAGGCGGAGGCGAAATAGTTGATGATGTCCAGCACGTTGCCGGTGTCGGCAAGGCAGCGGACGGTCTCAAACAGGATCGTCACGTCGTTCTGCTCCGCCTTGCGGATGGCGGGCAGCAGCAGGTCGGCAAGGGCCGCCGGATCGGTCTGCCGGTCCAGCTTGACGATGATATTCTCAACGCCGGCCATGGCGGCGGCGTCCACATAGCGGGTCAGGTCTTCGGCGGTCACGGCGCCGTCGTCGAGAAAACCGGGCACGGACAGGGCCGCGGCGGTCAGGCCCCGGTTCAGGAGCTTCCGCTTGGCGTCCGGCACGTTCCCCCGGATCAGGAGGCTGTCCTTCTGGGTCTTGCGTTCGGTCAGCGCGTCGTAGAGCTCAATGCCCTCGTACCCATAGTCGTAGGCAAAGGCGCAGAGCTCCAGAAAGGTGTTCCGTTTGACCTCTTTGGTTGAAAACGCCAGTTTCATGGTCAGTTCTCCTCGTAGACGATTTTGTTCAGGGCGTTCAGGTAGGCGCGGATGCTGGCGCCCACCACGTCGGTGGAAATGCCGTTGCCCGAATAGAGCTTGCCGTTGCTGCGCAGCTTCACTAAGGTGGCGCCGAGGGCTTCTTTGCCCTCCGTCACGGCCTGGATCTGGAAGTCGTCCAGCTCATAGTGGCAGCCCACGGCCTGTTCAATGGCCCGGAAGCAGGCGTCGATGGGGCCGTCGCCCTCGCTGACGCCGGAAAGGGTCTGACCGTCCCGCAGCAGCGCCACACGGGCGAGGGAAGCGGTCTTGTTGCCGCAGTTGGCAAGGTAGCTGTCCAGATGATAAGCGGAGGGTGCCTGCATGGCGTAGGTGGCGATCAGCGCCTCCAGCTCCCGTTTGCCCACAGTGCTCTTGCGCTCGCAGACCTGCTTCAACGCCTTGAGGACCTTGCCCAGGTCCTCCTCCGTCAGCTCGTAGCCCAGCTTTTCGGCGGCAAGGCTTAAATCGGAGATAGAGCTGTCCGCGTCCAGATAGACGGCTTCGCCGTCGGCAGCGGCGGCGGGCTGGTATGCGGCCTCGTCGATCCGGTTGAGCATGGAGGCGATATCCCGGTGGATATGCAGGGTGTCGAGGCCGCAGGTCACGCCCATGTCCTCGCCCCTGGTTTTCAGCAGCCTTGCGGCGGCGTCGGTGGAAAGCACGGCCCCGGCGGCGCAGGAGGTGACAAGGCCTTCCGCCCCCGCGGCAATGGCGGCAGCCGCGTTGGCGGCCGCAAGGGAGAGGGCGTCGCAGCACTTCACCAGCACCGGCACGCTGACGGCCTCTTTCACGGATCTCACCATGGCGGCGAATTCCTCCGGCAGCAGGTCGCCCTCTTCATCGCACAGGCAAACGCTGGCAGCGCCGGCCTGCTGGGCGGCGGCGCAGATCTCTTTCAGAAAAGCCGGGTCCGCCTTGGCGGCGTCCACCGCGCTGAAGGTGACGTTGGGGCAGAGGGCGGCGGCGTCGGCGATCAGCCCGGCCGCCTTTTCCAGCATCTTGCGGTCCTTCACGTGGTAGGTGTATTCCATTTTTAAGGTGGAGACCGGCAGCTCCACCACCAGACAGGGGTTGGCGGCGGCGCTGACGCAGCCGTAGGCGGTCTCGATTTCTTCCTTTGTCACGCCGGCGGTGATGGCCACGCACACGTCACCGGCCACGGAAGCGATGGTGGAGCAGATGATCCGGTCCTCCTTGGCGCTTTTCACCGGCGGCAGCTCGATGCGGTCCACGCCGATCTTTTTCAGCTCGGCGGCCACGGCGGTCTTTTCGCGGAACAGCAGCGGCGCGCCCTCCTGCGCGAGAATTTTCAGGGTCTGGTCCGAAATCATGATCTGTCTCATAGGTTACCTCCGGTGACGTAGTAGCACGGCGCCTCGCGCCGTTTTATTCTGCAGCGCGGCACCTCAGTGCCGCTATCAACACAAACAACAATGTCGGCACGACGCCGTCCACGCTAATAAGTATGATCAAAAATAAAATAAGTCGATTGCTCCGACTTGCCCCATTCTACACTTTCCGACCATCCAAAGTCAATAGGAGGAAGAATGAAACTATTTTATTCAATTGATAACGGAAATTGATTGAATCTGATTTATCAATTATATGAATTGTGTTAATCGGGAGTCGGCAACTCAGTGCCGCTTTGGCGAAAATGAAACATCGTAGCACGGCGCATTGCGCCGTCTGACGTGTGCGGGATGGATTTCCTTTAGCGGACAGAACCATGTATCGGTCAGCGATGCGAACCACCGGAAACCGACAGCACAAGGAAAACAGCCGACGGCGCAATGCGCCGTGCTACGCTGTGGAGGCGCGGTTCTGTTTCGCGGAAGGTGATTTGTCCAGCAACCACCCGACGGCGCAATGCGCCGTGTTACGCTGTGGAGGCACGGTTCTTTCTGCGAAAGGTGATTTGTCCCGCAACCACCCGACGGCGCAATGCGCCGTGCTACGGAATATAAAGGCGCTATGTTGCGAAGGTTGTTTTCGTGAATAGCGGCACTGAGGTGCCGCGCTACTGCGTGTTACGGTATCTCCGCACTCCGCTCTCCGCACTCCGCTCTGAAACGGCGCTTGATCCGTACTATTGCCTATTGCCTCC
>CAMVNL010000311.1 GCA_947168785.1 uncultured Clostridia bacterium
TCTCTGTGAGTATAAGGATATCTGATCCGGCTATGACGGAGCCGATGCCGCGGCAAGCGCTGCGGATAAACCGACGGCGGCCGTCGTTGGCAATAGCTGAAACGCAACATGGGAATACAACAATTTGAGCGCAGTCCGGAACGGCGGACCGCGCTCAAAACAATTTTAAAGGATTCAAATACCGGCCGCTGCCGGTGGGACGCCGGATCAGTCCCCGTCGGCTTCGGAAAGCCCCAGCAGTTCCAGAGGATCCGCCAGCTTGCCGTTGACGCGCACCTCCAGATGCACGTGGGCGGCCTCTTCCGCCTCCACCGGGATCTCTCCCACCCGGCCGATGACGGCGTTTTCATGGACGTAAGCCCCCGTCTCGGGCAGGTCCTTATCGGAAAGGCCGCTGATCTTCGAGACGACGCCGTTGCCGTGGTCCACTGTCACGGAATAGCCCCACAGCGGATCGTGATTCACCGCCAGCACCTCGCCCTCGCCGATGGGGGAAACCGTATCACCGGCGATGCCCAGGAAATCGACCCCGTTATGGGTGCGGTAATCCTTCATCGTAGGGGAAAACACCGGCACGCCCCGGCTGTAGTCCCTGCCGATGGTATGCCCCAGCGGCGAGGACCAGACGACGGGCTTCACAGTGGTCTCCTCCTCCGTGGTGGTTTCGCTGAGAGGCGTGTTGCCGCTGTCGAACACCGCCGCCGTCACGGGCTCGGTTGCGGGCTCCGGGAGGTCCGCGGCGATCCCCGACGGCTGAGTGGCTGGGTCGGGGTCGGTAAAGACGTGCTTTGAATAGTTGACGTAGGTGGTCCTCTCCGTAGTGAGCTCCGGCACGGTCACCTTCGGGGAGGTCATATTCTTCAAGGCGGAAATGCCCACCGCTCCGGCGGCCAGCAGACACACGCCGAGGGCGATATAGAGCGATCTGCCCGCCATCATTTTTTTCATACTTTTCTGATTGTCATCGTTCAGCATCATATTTCATACCTCCGCTAACAGTTTGTCCACGGAGGGCGGAAATATACCGCGAAAAAAAATTTCAGAAAAATCAAAACAAATGTTTGCTTTTTCAGAACATTTGTGCTATTATTAGATTAAACAGACATTTTGAAGTATGGCGAGCTGTCATTTGACGAGTTAGACGGCGCTATCGCGCCTAACTTCATCCTGACAAATTCCATCTTACGAAAGCGGTGTGATGAATGAAAGAACTGAACAAGACCCAAAAAAAGATCTATGAATTTCTGGCGGAACGGTCGCAGAACGGCGTGCCGCCCTCCGTGCGGGAGATCTGCGCGGCGGTGGGGCTGAAATCCACCTCCTCCGTACAGGCGAACCTTGACGCGCTGGAGGAGGCCGGGTATATTGAGCGGGACCCGATGCTCAAGCGCTCCATCCGGGTGACGGGGCAATCCGCCCACTACACGCAGGTGCCGCTGCTTGGCACCGTCACCGCCGGTATGCCCATTCTGGCGGTGGAGTCCATTGAGGGCTACGTGCCCTTTGCGGGCAAGAGCGACGCCGACAAGCCCCTGTTCGCCCTGAAGGTGCGCGGCGACAGTATGATCAAAGCGGGCATTCTCAGCGGCGACATCATTATCGCCGAGAAAACGCCCGCCGCCGCAAACGGTGAGATCGTGGTGGCGCTGGTCGGCGACGAAGCCACCGTCAAGCGCTTTTACAAAGAGGAAGGCCACTTCCGCCTGCAGCCGGAAAACGACGACTACGCCCCTATTATCGTGGACGAAGTGATCATTCTCGGCAAGGTGGTCTCGCTGATCCGGTATTTTTAATCAATACGGGACAGATGCATCAGGCCAGAAAGTATTTGCCGGCGTATTCGTTGAAGATCCTGTTGAAATCCTCATTGCCGTGTTTCACGCCGTTGAGATAGCTGTGGGCGTCGAAGCGCCTGCGGTGCGCCTCGATGACCGCCACGGCGATGTTGGAGCAGTGGTCGGAGATACGCTCGAAGTTGTTGAGGATATCGGAGAGGACGAAGCCCAGCTCGATGGTACACTCACCCTTCTGAACGCGCTCGTTGTGGCGGAACTGCATGGTCTCGATCAGGTCGTCGATCACCTGCTCCAGGGGCTCTACCCGGTGGGCAAGCTGCGAATCGTCGCCGGTATAACAGCTCACCGTCAGGTTGAGGATATCCACCAGCGCGTCCACAACTACCGTCAGCTCCGCATAGGCTTCATCCGAAAAGCGGATGGACTTTTTGTCCATGTCGCGGGCGATCTCCACCAAGTTCACGGAGTGGTCGCCCAGCCGCTCATAATTGCCGATGGCGTGGTGCATTTTCTCGGTTTCGGCGGCGTCTGCGTCAGAAAGGGCGGCCCCGGTCAATTTGACGAGATAGGAACCGATATCATCTTCGTAGCTGTCGCAGGTATCCTCCATTTTACGGATCCACCGGGCGGTTTCCTCATCGAATTTGCCCAGCAGCGCGAAGGAGGCCAGCAGCATATCCCGGGCGTCGCCCGCCATGCGTCCCACGTAGTGATCGCATTCCTTTACGGCGACGGAAGGGGTGTTCAGCAGACGCTCATCCAGATTAAACAGGTGCTCCCGGTTGTCGGGGGCGCTTTTTTCTTTGACGATCCGCTCCGTCAGCCGGACCAGCAGCTTGGACAGCGGCGCCAGAATGGCCGTTGTCGCCACGTTGAACACGGTGTGGATGGCCGCCACGCCCCAGGGGGTGACGGCGCTCTCCAGCAAGGCCGGGGCGAAGATGGCCCGCACAGCGCAGAAAACGCTGAGGCAGATGACGGTGCCGATCACCTTGATGGAAAAGTGAAGGATGGCCACCCGCTTGGCCTTGGCCCCGGTGCCGATACAGGACATAAGGGACGTGACGCAGGTGCCGATGTTCTGCCCCATGACGATGGGGGCCGCCATGCCGTAGGAGATGGAGCCGGTCAGGGACAGCGCCTGCAAAATACCGATGGAGGCGGCGGAGGACTGGATGGCGGCGGTGATGACCGTGCCGATGAGCACCCCGAGGATGGGGTTGTTGAACTTCACCAGCGCATCTGAGAAGCCCGGCGTCTCCGCCAGGGGGCTGACCGCCTGGGTCATGAACACCATGCCGTACATCAGCACCGCAAAGCCCACAAAGATGGTGCCGATGCTGCGGCGCTTCTCCTTTTTGGAGAACATGGCGAACATCACTCCGACAAAGGCCAGCAGAGGAGAGAAGTTTTCCGGCTTGAGCATCTGCAGCGCCACGGCGCTGCTCTCAAGGCCGGACAGGGACAGGATCCACGCGGTGAGCGTGGTGCCGATGTTGGCGCCGAAGATGACGAACACCGTCTGCGCAAACTGCATGATGCCGGAGTTGACAAGGCCCACCAGCATGACAGTGACGGCGGAGGAGGACTGGACGGCAATGGTGATGACCGCGCCAAGCAGCATGGAGAGGGCCGGGTTTGCCGTGAATTTTTTCAAAAGCTGCTCCAGCTTGCCGCCGGCCAGCTTTTCCAAATCGCCGGACATGACCTTCATGCCGAACAGGAAGAAAGTCAAGCCGCAGAGAAGTTTGATGATTGAGAAAATGTCCATTTTGAGTCGTTGGTCGTTCGTTTTCAGTTCTTGGATCTTTGTTCTTGGTTTTGAGAGCGGCACAGCAATTTTCAGTTTGCCTATTGCCTATTGCCTATTATTATCCCCGGCCTTGAAATACATATACACC
>CAMVNL010000312.1 GCA_947168785.1 uncultured Clostridia bacterium
TCAAGAAATTGGAGACTTCTTAAGTACCGAACAATATAAAATATAACAGAGGGGCGGTTCCCTTTCTTCAGCCATCAAGCTAAGGGACCGTCCCCTATCTTTGTTAGCTGTCAGCAGGTGGGGCCGTCGGCCAGATGGATTTTTGCCATGGCGATGCTGTAAGTCGATCCCTCTCCGGGGGGATTGTTGGCGTAATACACGTCCGCGCCGTCTTCCGTTACGAACAGCGACGGGCTGTAGCCACAGCGGCCATGCCCGGCCTGTGTGTAGGGCAGCGGGTTATCCACCGGGGCGAAGGTCTTTCCGTAATCGAAGCTCAGGAACCAGTCCGACCCCGTGGCGCTGCCGCCTTTGGCCATATGGTTCGCCGTCACGATCAGGGTGCCGCAATCGCCGCCCACCGGGGACCAGGCGACGTATGGGGAGGAGCCCAGGGTCTTTCCGGCGGCAGAAACCACCGTCCCGTAGTCCGCGGCGTCGCCCCAGCCGTCCAGCGTTGCGGAACGCTTGCAAAAGATGGAGTAGCTGCCGACGCCGCCCATTTCGTACACCATGTAATACTCGCCGTTGCCCATCTTCACGACGCTGGGCATGCCGGGCCGCAGCTCCGGGTCCGCACAGGCCACACATTCGAACTTTTCGCTCCAATGGATCAGGTCGGTGGAATACTTATAGACCAGCTTCTGGGAGTGGGCGGGGTCCGAATCGTCGGAATAGAAGCAGAACAGCCGCCCGGTTTCCTCCTCATAGATCAGGTAGGGCTCCCATACGCCCCAGTCCGTGCCACCGGCCTTATCCACGTTGCCAAAGGCGCGGAAGGTCCGGCCCAGGTCGGTGCTCTCATACAGGGTGATGGTGCTGTCGGTGACGCCCTCCCCGGTGATGGAGGTGGCGGCGAGGAGCACCGTTCCCGCTTCAAAATCACCGATATCCGCCGGCAATTCATAGAGGAAGGGCATCCACTCGTTGTAATAGCCGTTATAGTCGTCCGTCACGTTGCCCAACTTCTGCCAGGTCCCGCCGTCGTCCGTGCTGGCAAATACGGGATATGTCGTGCCCCACTGCTCAAAAGCCGCCAGCAGCGTGCCGTTGTCGGCCTCGTTTTTCTGATGGGCCAGCCGGATGATCGTGGGGTATTCGCAGACGGTATCGCCCTGCGGCGCGAAAATTTCGCTCTGCCGTTCCACCGAAAAGCGGACCGGCAACCGGTCATAGGGAATGGTTTTCTCCCGCATGGACGGGATCATCGTCAGCAGCGACAAAAAGAAAACCAGCAGTCGGAATAACAGAGATTTCATAAGCGCTCCTTTCCGGTCATCGTCCGGGCAATGACCTCTTCCCGCAACCCTGCGGGATGGGTTAGGTACGAATCATCCAGATAACAATATTATTTATTATTATAATCGCCGCTTGCGGCGATAGGCATCCGCCTGTGGCGGATGTCGGAATCGCGTTGCGGGCGGCTCACGGAGCCGCGCTACATTATACGCCTGCGGCGCGCATCCGAAAACCCTGACAAATCCTGATTGCCGTATCCTATATTTTCTCGTGATGAACCGAAAAAAAGACGGTGCCGATGGTCCGGCGGATGGCCGCTTTACCGCAGCTCGATCACGCTCACGGAATGGGGCGGAAGCGTCACGCTGCCCGCGAAGGGTTCCCAGCCGGAGGCGGAGACGCCCACCGGAGAGCGGTCCACGTCGTTGTAGGCCTCCGGGGAAGGGCCGTTCAGGGTATGCAGGCGCATCTCCCGCGGCGCGTCGGTGAGGAAGCATAGTTCGAGGTCTCTTGCGCCGTCCGGGTCCTTGTTGACGGCGGACACCGCGTAGGCCCCGTCGCCCCAGGTGACGACCGCGTCCACCAGGTTCACCGTCTTTTCGTCGTTCCCAATGCGGCCGCCGATGGTGGGCACGTCCTCCTGCCACAGGGACAGCACCGTATCCTTCAGCAGGTTGGCGTAGAGCTCGAAGACATAATACTGGGGCCGCAGCACCAGTCCCTTTTCATGGGTGAAGATGGCGCCCCGGGTATTCACCACGGGGGAAAAACAGGCCATTCCCACGATATCGCAGTTGCGCAGGCAGGTGTTGAGGAAGCAGGCGGAGAATACGGCGTCCGCCATGGAATAGACCGAATTGATGTCGTTCTTGTCCCGTTCGCCAATTACCTTGTCCCGGTAAAAGGCCTCGTCCTCCCGGCGCAGGCGGGTCCGGTCCCAGGTTTCCATCAGGTTCGGGTGCCACCAGCCCCGCAGGTTCCATTCGTCGTAGGCGATCCGGATGCGGTCCTGCAGGCCCAGCGCCGTAAGCATGGCCCGCACCCGGTCGATGGAGCCGCTGATATCTTCGCCCGTGCGCAGGATCACGGTTTTATAGTCGTCCGGGACCAGCCCGTTGGCGGTGTTGCCCCAGTAGCCGTGGATGGAGATCCAGTCCAGGTACGGCCCCGCGTCGCGCAGCAGGCGCAGGTTCCAGTCCAGGTCCGGGATCGCCGCGGCGGAGAGCTCAATGGTGGGGTCCACCCGCACCATCATCTTGGCCGCTTCCCGCACCAGCCGTCCCCATTCCTCGGCTTCCTTCGCGCCGATCTCGTGGCCGCCCCAGTTTTCGTTGCCGATGCTCCAATAGCGCACCCGGTGCGGTTCGGGAGAACCGTTGTCGATCCGCAGCCTGGCCCAGCGCCCCATATCCCTGAGGTTGCAGTATTCCACCCAGTCGCTCATGTCTTCCGCCGTGCCGGTGCCCGCATTGGTGCAGATATAGGGCTCGCAGCCGATCTTGCGGCAGAGCTTTATGAACTCGTCGGTGCCGAACCGGTGGGATTCCTCCACCCGCCACGCCTTGTCGTAGGTGGGCGTCCGGTTCTTCCCCACGCCGCATTTCCAGTCGTAGGCGGAAACGTAACAGCCGCCCGGCCAGCGGATGACCGGCGTGCGGATGCGGCGCAGCGCCTCCAGCACGTCCGTGCGGAAGCCGTCCTCATCCGCAAAGGGGGAGGCAGGGTCGAACACGCCCCCGTAGATCTGCCGGTGGAAATGCTCCAGGAAATGGCCGTACAGCAGCCGGTCCGCCCGACCGACGGCGTGCTTGTTCCCGCAGATGACCTTCATCAGACGCCCCCGTTTCGCGCGGGCCAGCTGTTGACAGCGCGCCGCGCGTTTTCTTACCATTTGATTGTAGCACGGGGAAAGCGGCGCTGTCAAGCCGACTTTCGCCCGGGACGCATCCGTCGTTTTTCACAGACTTTTTTTACGACAACTTCTTGAAAACAGCCGCTTGATATAATACAATATAGTTTAACACACCAAACGACCGAAACGTGCCGCGATTTTACCGCACGCAAGACGTGCCCGGGGGGATTTTTCAGATGAACGTATATGATTTTGACGGAACGATCTTTTATTCAGATTGTTCCATCGGCTTTGCGCGCTGGTGCATGGTCCGCCATCCGAAGCTGTGCGTGACTTACCTGCCGCGCGTGGTGAAGAACCTGATCCTGTACAAGACGGGGAAGATCCCCAACCATCTGATGCAGCGCAAGATGTTCAGCTATCTGACGATGGTGGACGATTTTGACGTACAAATCGAGCGCTACTGGGACAAGTATGAGAAAAGGATCTCCGCATGGTATCTGGCGGATGTAGTCTCACGCACGCCGCTCTTCCCCTGGGCCACGGCGCTGACCTT
>CAMVNL010000313.1 GCA_947168785.1 uncultured Clostridia bacterium
GGGGTCTGCCCGTAGGGATATTGTTGGTTCCCCTGGTTCTGTCCGTAGGGGTATTCGTTGTCGTTCATAGTGTCACCTGAAAAGATATTTAGTCGGAAGTGGGAAGTCGGAAGTCCCGGGGATCGGAAGATCTTTGTTGCAGTCACAGTAACCTTCTGTCGAGCTGTCCGACAAAAAATCGTTTCATACAACGCTGAAACGCTGCCGCAGAAGGACTTCCGACTGATGACTTCCGACTGGACGCTGCCGCCTGCGGCGTCAACGCCCACAGCACTGCTTGTATTTCTTGCCGCTGCCGCAGGGGCAGGGATCGTTGCGGCCTACCTTCTGGCCCTTCTTCACCGGCTGCTTTTTCATGCTGCCGTCAGTGGAGCCGCCGGAGGAGGAGGTCACCGTCACGGTCTGCTCGCGCTTCACGTCCTCTTCGGAGCGGACCACGGCGGTCAGCAGCATCTGCACGGTCCCCTCCCGGATGGAGGTGGTCATCTCGTCGAACATATCGAAGCTCTCCTGACGGAAGGCCACGACGGGGTCCTGCTGAGCGTAGGCGCGCAGGCCGATGCCGCGCTTGAGCTGGTCCATGGCGTCGATGTGGTCCATCCAGTTCATGTCCACGTTGGTGATCAGCACCTTGTGCTCCAACGCGGTGGTGATCTCCTTGCCGTAGGAGGCGGTCATTTCGTCCAGCCGGGCGATGGCAAGGCCCTGCATGAACTTCTTCACGCCCTTGTTGCCCTTTTCCACGGGGATCTCGTTCTCGCCGATGAGCCACGCGTATTTGCTCTTGAGGCCGGCCATGTTCCAGTCGTTGCTGTCGATGGCGGAGGAGCAGTAGAAATCCACCGCGTCGGCCAGGGATTCGTCGATCATCTTGCGGATGGTGGCGTCCATATCCACGCCGTCCAGCACCTGATTGCGCTGGGAATAGATCAGCTCGCGCTGCTTGTTCATCACGTCGTCGTATTGCAGCACGTTTTTACGGATGGCGAAGTTGTTGGATTCCACCCGCTTCTGGGCGCTTTCCACGGCGCTGGTGAAGAGCCTTGCCTCCACAGCGATGTTCTCATCCGCGCCGAGCATATCGAGGGTGCGGTAGAAGCGGTCCCCCGCGAACAGCCGCAGCAGGTCGTCCTCGGCGGAGAGATAGAAGCGGCTTTCGCCCGGGTCGCCCTGACGGCCGGAACGGCCGCGCAGCTGGTTGTCGATCCGGCGGGATTCATGCCGCACGGTGCCGATGATGAACAGGCCGCCCGCCTGACGCACCTGCTCCGCCTCGCCCGCCAGCTCGGCTTTATATTTGCTTTCCAGCTCGCTGAAGGTCTTTCTGGCCTCCAGAATGGCTTCGTCCGTCGTCTCGGAGAAGCCGGTGGCCTCGCTGATCAGCTCGTCGGTGTATTCCATTTTGCGCATCTGCGCCTTGGCAAGGTATTCCGCGTTGCCGCCCAGCATGATATCGGTGCCGCGGCCCGCCATGTTGGTGGCGATGGTGACGGCGCCGAATTTACCGGCCTGCGCCACGATCTCGGCTTCCCTTTCGTGCTGCTTGGCGTTCAGCACCTCGTGCTTGATGCCGCTGCGTTTGAGGGCGTGGGAGAACTGCTCCGACTTTTCGATGCTGACGGTACCCACCAGCACGGGCTGCCCCTTTTCATGGCATTTGCGGATCTGCTCGATGATGGCGTTGAACTTGGCCTTTTCGGTCTTATACATCACGTCGTCATAATCCTTGCGGATCATGGGCTTGTTGGTGGGGATCTCCACCACGTCCAGCGAGTAGATCTCCTGGAACTCCTCGCTTTCGGTCATGGCCGTGCCGGTCATGCCGGAGAGCTTTTTATACAGACGGAAATAATTCTGGAAGGTGATGGTGGCCAGGGTCTTGGATTCCTGCCGGACGTTGACGCCCTCTTTCGCCTCGATGGCCTGATGCAGGCCCTCGTTATAGCGGCGGCCCAGCATGATACGGCCGGTGAACTCGTCCACAATCAGCACCTCGCCGTCCTTGACCACGTAGTCGATATCCCGCTTCATGACGCCCCGGGCCTTGATGGCCTGATTGATGTAGTGCTGCAAAGACAGGTTCTCCGCGTCCATCAGGTTGTCCACATTGAACCACTCCTCCGCCTTGGCGGTGCCGCGCTTGGTGAGGGTGGCGGTCTTGGCCTTTTCATCCACAATGTAGTCGGTGTCGGCGTCCACCAGATCCTCAATGTCGTCCTTGGCGTTCAGCTCGGTGATGCGCATCACCTTCAGCTGCCGGGCGAAGTCGTCCGCCAGCTTATACATTTCGGAGGACTTGTCGCCCCGGCCGGAGATGATGAGGGGGGTTCTCGCCTCGTCGATGAGGATGGAGTCCACCTCGTCCACGATGGCAAAGTTGTGGCCCCGCTGCACCCGCTGCTCTTTGTAGATGACCATATTGTCCCGCAGGTAGTCGAAGCCCATCTCATTGTTGGTACCGTAGGTGATATCCGCGGCGTAGGCCTCTTTGCGCTCCTCGTTGGTCTTCTCGTGGATGATCAGGCCCACGGACAGCCCCATGAAGCGGAAAATTTTCCCCATCCATTCGCTGTCGCGCTTGGCCAGGTAGTCGTTGACGGTGACGATGTGGACGCCTTCGCCCGCCAGCGCGTTCAAGTACGCGGGGAGGGTGGCCACCAGCGTTTTGCCTTCGCCGGTCTTCATTTCGGCGATGCGGCCCTGATGGAGGATGATGCCGCCCTCGATCTGCACCGGGAAGTGCTTCATATTCAGCACCCGCCACGAGGCCTCGCGGCAGGCGGCGAAGGCCTCCGGCAGGATGTCGTCCAGGGTCTCGCCGTTAGCAAGGCGCTCTTTGAACTCCGGCGTTTTCGCCTTCAGCTGGTCGTCGGTGAGCTTTCCGTAGCTCTCCTCCAACGCCAGCACCTTTTCCAGCTGGGGTTTGATTCGTTTGATCTCCTTGGCGGAATAATCGCCGAACAGTTTTTTTATCAGAGACATTGTGTTTTCCTTTCAAATCAATATTAAAGTCGTTTATTACAGCCCGTATTTTTCACGGCGTTTCAAGGCGTCGTCATATACCTCGTCGTCGGCTCGCGCCCCGATCACGACGATGATCATTCGGGTATCTGTTTTGACCAACCGATACACGATACGGATCCCGGCGTCGCGAAGCTTGATTTTCAGCATACCGGATAAGTTCCGTCCGTTTCTGTTTCCGAGCGGTTTTCCGTAACCGCCTTCGCTCACTGGCAGCGGATTGGTCTGGACCCTGTCGATGGCCTTTCCCACCATCGCCGCCTGATTTCCTGATAACGATTTCCAGTCCTTCAATGCTTCAGGCAGAAATTCGACCGTCCAGTTCATTCAAATTCGACCTCGTCAATCTTTGCAAGATCGTCTTCTGATATTCCCATTTCACGGTAAGCGTCTTCCTTTGAAACGGTAGTCACACCGTCAAATTTCGCCCAGCGTTCCTCCGCAAGCGCCAGCAGACGGGCGTCGTTGACCTCGTCCATCAGACGGACGTATTCCTCCGGGGACAGCAAAACACATTCCGCCGTATTGTTTTTCATCACGACCTTCGCGCCGGTTTTTTTCACTTCTTCAAAAACCTGTCCCGCCAGTCCCCGGTTGAACATGGAAATGGGAACCGTATTGACAATGGCGTTCGTCATATTCGTCA
>CAMVNL010000314.1 GCA_947168785.1 uncultured Clostridia bacterium
CGGTGGACGATGGAAATGCAGTCCTTGCTTTTGGACGAGACCGTGGTCTCGCTGCGGATATCCTCGTCGAAGAACTCCTCAAAGCGCAGCAGAAAGCGCCCGTCGTTCCAGAAAAAGACGCCCTGCGTGGTGATCTCCATGCTCTGCTTCTTTTCTTCCTCGATCTGGGTATCCGTCAATCTGACAGTACAGTTTTTTTTCATGTTTCTTCCGTGAATAACAGGGACGGACCAGTCTGCACCGATCCGTTCCCCTTCTTAGCCGATTCGGGTTTGCCGCTGCCGCGGGAGATCAATAGGAGGCGGTCCACGTCTGCTGGAACAGCAGGCCGATGTCGCAGTTCTTGACCTTCAGGATGACCACGGTCACCTGATCGAAGTGCAGCACGCAGGGGGTGTTGTAGGAAATCTCCGTGATGTGGCCGCTGGCCTTGTCCACCGTGGCCTTGACGGAGGCGGTGGCGTAGTAGGCGTGAAGGCCGTCGAAGGTGAGCACGCCCTTGACCGCGCCGGAGACGTCGTCCGTTCTGAGCAGCGGACCGATGAGGCCCGCGGAGCCCTCGCCGGGGTTGACGTCCGCTTCCTGATTGTCGTCGGTGCCGATGGATTTCAGGGTGATCTCATAGGTGGAGCCCTTATCCACGCAGGTGGCCTCGGAGATCTTGTCCTCGGGGATGTTCAGGGTGGTGAGGCCCACGGGGGGCAGGTCGCTGGCGGAACCCGGCAGCGGATCGGTGGTCTCCACCATGAATTTGTCCATCAGCGTGCCGGCCAGGCCTTCCAGCGTGGAGTTGCCGTTGATGTTCAGGATCTTGTTATAGTTGGAGGTATAGTCGTAGGTGCGGGTGACCTCCTTCGCGTCGGTGGCGATCTTGTTGTAGGCGTCGCAGTAATACTTGATGATCTCCGCCTTGGTGGTCGGCGCGCCGCTGGAGGCGTCCGCGGGGGCCGCGGCGTCGTTTGACGCGGGCGCTTGCGTCGCCGGCGTGTCGGTGGAAGCGGCCGGCTGCTGGGTGGGGGCCGCCTGCTCCGTCGCGGCGGGGGTGGGCGCCGTATCGCCGCCGGCGCTGCCGCTCTGGGCGTCGCCTACGTTAACGGGAATGGTCACGGTGATTGTCGCGCAGGAAGCGCAGGACAGCACGACGGCTGCCGTCAGCAAAAGGGCCAGTAATTTTCTCATTTGCATATCTATCTCTCCTAATCCCATATATATTATATCATAATGGATGGCACCGCGCTTTGTCAATATGAAAATCGGTGTTTTTGCGGGAATGAAAATTTTTTCTTCTTTTTGTTGATTTTTTTATTGAAATGTTTTATAATTTTTTCAGACTATTATTGACTTGAAAGGATGTTGTCTCATGAAAAAAACGATTTCCTGTCTGCTGGCCGTTCTGCTGACGCTGGCGTGCCTGACGCCCGCTGTCTTCGCCGCCGACGGTTATACGAAATCCCACAGCGTCACGCTGGAGAGCGTCTCCGCCACCAGAGTGGATCTGGTGGATTTGACGGAAGAAAACCTGAAGGACGCCATTGCCGATCCCTCCGCTTATCTCACCAACGGCTTTTACGTGCCGGACGGTGAAACGGCCGTGATCGCCCTGCGGGCCAGAAGCAGCTACACCTTCGACCTCACCTCCCGCGTGAAGGTCTATCCTTCCACCATCAATACCGATATCATCACCGGCGTGGAATATGAGAATTCCGCCTACGGCACGATCCTGAACATGACGGTGCTGTGCGACGACGAGGGCCAGCCCATCGATGAGTTCGGCAACAAGTTGGACGTGACGGAAGTCGACAAGCAGGGATTTGACCGCTGGGAAGGCGCCGACAAGAAAAACCTGATCTACATCGGCACTTTTGCCAATACGTCGGAGGACATCGTCGTCAAGGTCTATAACGTGGATATGGATTCCCTCGGCAATGTGTGGGATTTCCTGCTCAGCATGTTCAAGTTTTTCGAGAACCTGATCCGCTGGTTCTTCGCCCTGACGCCTTTCAAGAAGTAATCGGGCGGTTTTTGCAAAATCCACAAAAAAAGATGACAAATCGAACGGAATTTTTTTGCAAAAAAGGTTGCAAAGTCTCCGTTCGGTTTGTTATAATACGTAAGGTTAATCAAATCTTGCGGCGGAATCTGCGTTCTGCCGCATGTACCATGTTATGAATTCTAAAAACACGGAGGAAAAAACATGAGCAAAAAGTATGTTTACCTGTTCACCGAAGGCAACGCCACCATGCGTGAGCTGCTCGGCGGCAAGGGCGCCAACCTGGCGGAAATGACCAACATCGGTCTGCCCGTGCCTCAGGGCTTCACCATCACCACCGAAGCCTGCACCCAGTATTATGAGGACGGCAGAAAGATCAACGACGAGATCATGGCCGAAATCATGAAGAACGTGGAAAAGATGGAAGAGATCAACGGCAAAAAGTTCGGCGACCTCAACAACCCCCTGCTGGTTTCCGTCCGCTCCGGTGCCCGCGCTTCCATGCCCGGCATGATGGATACCATCCTGAACCTCGGTCTGAACGACGACGTCGTCAACGCCATGATCGCGGGCAACCCCGATCCCAAGTTCGAGCGTTTCGTATATGACTCCTATCGCCGCTTTATCCAGATGTTCTCCGACGTCGTGATGGAAGTCGGCAAGAAATATTTCGAGCAGCTCATCGACAAGATGAAAGCGGACAGAGGCGTGACCTTCGACGTGGAGCTCACCGCCGCCGACCTGAAAGAGCTGGCCACCCAGTTCAAGGCCGAATACAAAAAGCAGCTGGGCGAGGACTTCCCCTCCGACCCCAAGACCCAGCTTTACGAAGCCATCCGCGCGGTATTCCGTTCCTGGGACAACCCCAGAGCCAACGTCTATCGCCGCGACAACGATATCCCCTATTCCTGGGGCACCGCCGTCAACGTCATGCCCATGGTGTTCGGCAACCTGAACGACAACTCCGGCACCGGCGTGGCCTTCACCCGTGACCCCGCCACCGGCGAGAAGAAGCTGATGGGTGAGTTCCTGACCAACGCCCAGGGCGAAGACGTGGTGGCAGGCGTGCGTACGCCCATGCCCATCGCCCAGATGGAAGAGAAGTTCCCCGAGGCCTATGCCGATTTCGTCAAGGTCTGCGACCTGCTTGAAAAGCACTATCACGACATGCAGGATATGGAGTTCACCGTGGAGAACGGCAAGCTCTATATGCTCCAGTGCCGTAACGGCAAGAGAACCGCTCAGGCTGCTCTGAAGATCGCCTGCGACCTCGTCGACGAGGGCATGAAGACCGAGCAGGAAGCCGTTCTCATGATCGACCCCAGAAACCTCGACACCCTGCTGCATCCTCAGTTCGACGCGAAGGCCCTCAAGGCCGCCACGCCTCTCGGTAAGGGCCTGGGCGCTTCCCCCGGCGCTGCCTGCGGCAAGGTCGTGTTCACCGCTGACGACGCGGAAGCCTGGAACAACAGAGGCGAAAAGGTCGTCCTGGTCCGTCTCGAGACCTCTCCCGAGGACATCACCGGCATGAAGGCCGCTCAGGGCATCCTGACCGTCCGCGGCGGCATGACCTCCCACGCGGCCGTCGTGGCCCGCGGCATGGGCACCTGCTGCGTCTCCGGCTGCGGCGCCATCAACATGGACG
>CAMVNL010000315.1 GCA_947168785.1 uncultured Clostridia bacterium
ACCGGACTGGACGACGACACCACCACCCACCTGACCTCCGCCTACGATATCGCGCTGATGGCCAGGGAGCTGCTGGGCCATGAACTGATCCGGCGGTATTCCACGGTGTGGATGGACAGCCTGCGGGAGGGGAAGACCCAACTGGTGAACACCAACAAGCTGGTTCGGTACTATTCCGGCTGCACGGGGCTGAAGACCGGCACCACCGGCAAGGCGGGCTGCTGCGTGGCGGCCTCCGCCGAAAGGGACGGCATGGAGCTGGTGGCGGTGATCCTCGGGGCGGACAGCAGCAGCGACCGGTTTGCCGGGGCGCGGGCTCTGCTGGACTGGGGCTTTGCGAACTTTGAGATCTTCACGCCGGAAAACGACCTCTCTCTGCTGCAGGAGGTGACGGTGAACCACGGCCTGATCCGCAGCTTTCTGCCCGCCTGCGAAAAGGGAGAGCCACGGCTGGTGGCCAAAGGCGTCGCCGCCGGTGTGACGAAACGGGCTGCCTATGCAACCGAAACGGACGCCCCGCTGACGGAGGGTCAGCCCATCGGGAAGATCGTCTTTGAGGCGAACGGGGAGACGGTGGCGGAAAATACGGTCTACTGCCCGGAGGAGATCCCGAAAATCGGCCTGTTCGGGGCGTGGAAGCTGCTGTTCAGGGCCTTTTCGCGGGAAAATTAAAAAAAATGATTTTAGTTATTGAAAAAAAGATTATTTTATTGTAAAATACTCTGTAACAAAACGGAGAGGATATCTGTATTCAAATGGCATTACGACTGAACTGCAAGTATCTGGAAGGGTTTGTCTCGGAAAACGAAGTGAAAGAGTTGGCGCCGGAGATCGCCGTTGCCCACGGTTTTCTCTATGAAAACAGGGAACAGGCGGTCGGCAACGGTTATCACGGCTGGCTGACCCTGCCGGAGGATTATGCTAAAACGGAATTCGACCGCATCAAGGCCGCCGCCCGCAAAGTGATCTCTGATTCTCAGGCGCTGGTGGTCATCGGCATCGGCGGGTCCTATCTCGGCGCCCGGGCCGCCATCGAATTCGTCAAATCCAAAAACTACAATCTCACCGCGAAGGGCACGCCGAAGATCTTCTTCCTCGGCAACAGCCTGTCGCCCACGGAGATCACCGAGATCGCGGACTACTGCCGCGGCTGCGACTTTTCCGTCAACGTGATCTCCAAGTCCGGCACCACCACGGAGCCGGCGGTGGCCTTCCGTGTGTTCCGCAAGCTGCTGGAGGAAAAATACGGCAAAGCGGAAGCCGCGAAGCGCATCTACGTGACCACCGACAAGGTGAAGGGCACCCTGAAGGCGCTGGCGGACCGCGAGGGCTATGAGGAGTTTGTGGTGCCCGACAACGTGGGCGGCCGCTATTCCGTGCTCACCGCCGTAGGCCTGCTGCCCATCGCCTGCGCCGGCGTTGATATCGACGCGCTGATGGCGGGCGCGGCGGACGCCATGCGGCAGTACGCCGTTCCCTCACTGGAAGAGAACGACTGCTACAAATACGCCGCCATCCGCAACATTCTGTACCGGAAAGGCAAATCCATTGAACTGGCGGTCTGCTACGAGCCGGACTACACCATGATGAACGAGTGGTTCAAGCAGCTGTTCGGCGAGAGCGAGGGCAAGGACGGCAAGGGCCTGTTCCCGGCCTCCGTCATCTATTCCACGGATCTTCACTCCCTCGGCCAGTACGTGCAGGAGGGCCGCAGGCTCATGTTTGAGACGGTGGTGGATTTCCGTACGCCCAAGCGGGACCTGGTGATCGAGGAGGATCCCGAGAACGCGGACGGCCTCAACTTCCTGGCCGGCAGGGGCATGGCGTTCATCAACAAGCGCGCCTTTGAAGGAACCGCGCTGGCCCACACCGACGGCGGCGTGCCGAACATCGTCATCGAGGCGGACGCTATGGACGAGTACGACCTGGGCAGGCTGATCTATTTCTTTGAGAAGGCCTGCGCCATCTCCGGTTACGTGCTGGGGGTCAATCCCTTCAACCAG
Source organism: uncultured Clostridia bacterium (assembly GCA_947168785.1). Taxonomy (GTDB): domain Bacteria; phylum Bacillota; class Clostridia; order Oscillospirales; family Acutalibacteraceae; genus RUG806. The sequence goes on from CAMVNL010000315.1 coordinate 2,004, forward strand.
CCCGGCGTAGAAAGCTATAAAAAGAATATGTTCGCCCTGATCGGCAAGCCCGGCTACGAGGCGCTGGCGGACGAACTGAAAAAGAGACTCGGCTGAACGAGAAACGTGACAAAAGAAAGGATTTGATAACTATGGTTAAATTACTGATCGGCGAAAAGGGCACCGGCAAAACGAAGCGCCTGCTGGACGCCGTCAACACGGCGCTGCAGGAGTCCAAGGGCCACGTGGTCTGCGTGGAAAAGGACGACCTGCTGCGGTTCCAGGTGAGCTACCGCGTCCGTCTGCTGGCGGCCAGCAACTACGGTATCAGCGGCTACGACGCCTTCTACGGCTTCCTCAGCGGCCTGTGCGCCGGCGACCACGACATCACCGACATTCTGGTGGACGTCACCCTGAAGATCGGCGGCAAGAACTACGACGAGCTGGCGGCCTTCCTCGGCCGGATCGCCCGCCTGAGCGAGCTCACCGGCACCGTGTTCACCTTCACCATCTCCACGGAGAAGGAGAATCTCCCCGCGGCGATTTTTGACTGCTGCACGGTGGAATAATACCGTTCAACCAGCGCAAAACAGCGTAAATTTTTCAAAAAAACAGATTTTCTGTTGACAAACCGGGAATCTGTCGATATAATATTGTTTGCGTTTTGCCGCAGGGTTGCGCATACCGTTCGGGAGGTACCGGCTTTGTATATCGATCTTTTGCCTGTTTTTGACAAAGAAGGCGAGCGGATTGAACTGGGGTTTTCGTTCCGACCGGACGACGAATGCTTTGCGACGCCCGTCAGCGTAACGGGTTCCATCGAGAACCGGACGGGCATCGTGCGGATCAATGCTACGGCAAAGTTTGACTATGCCGCCGCCTGCGCGCGCTGCAACAAGCCATTGCTGCGCCACGCCACCGTGCCGGTCCGGCACATCCTCGTTCCCGAACTGACGGAGGAGGACGACAGCGACGAGTATATCGTCGTGGAGGACCGCAAGCTGGATGTGGACGCGCTGGTCAGCGAGGACGTGTACCTCGCCATCCCTTACCGGCTGCTGTGCAAGCCGGACTGCAAAGGGCTTTGCAGCATCTGCGGCGCGGACCTGAACGAAGGTCCCTGTTCGTGTGAAAAACCGACCGATCCGCGCTGGGACGCGCTGAAGGATCTGTTGAACTGACAAGAAGTCTAATTTTTAGGAGGATATATCATGGCAGTACCTGCAAGAAGAGTTTCCAAGGCAAGAAGAGATAAGAGACGCAATAATCTGTGGAAGATCTCCGCTCCCGAAATCGAGAAGTGCCCGCAGTGCGGCGAATACAAGAGAGCTCACAGACTTTGCCCGGCTTGCGGCTATTACAACGGCCGTCAGGTCGTCGCGGTCGAAGACTGATACCGATATTCCGATATCCGATATTCTTGTACTTTGGCGCAGGTGGAGAAGAGAACCTTCCCCGCCTTTTTCTTGTTAGGAATTGTAAAGAAATAAATGGCGTGTTTGAGCGCAGAATGCTTTGTTCTGAACAAGGTGGAGGAAAGAGGTGGGCTTTGTGCCCGCCGATTGACGACAACGCAGTGCAGTGCAAGGCCGGCAAGCTGAAATGCGCAATTTGTTTCTGAACAGTTCCTTGCACCGGGTG
>CAMVNL010000316.1 GCA_947168785.1 uncultured Clostridia bacterium
TCGCAAAATAAAGCGGTATGAAACCGACCGCCATCACGATAAAGCCGATGCGCCAGACCGTCATCACCGGCAGCTTTTTCGCCACGCGGGACCACACCAGGATGCCCAGCACCGCCACGCCCAGCACGATGCCCAGCATCAGCGTGGTGGTGGAGCCGCCCAGCCCCAGCGTGTATTTTACGTAAAAGGGCAGCGCCTGCGAGATCAGCGAAAAGGCCGCGGAATAGAACGCGCCGGCAAAACCGAAGATCCAGAAGCGCGGGTTTTTCAGCAGCGCCAGCACGCTGTCGAACAGTCGCGGCATGGGCTCGTCCACGTAATCCATCGGCTCGTGACAGCCGAGGAAGCAGTACATCATCACCGCCAGCGCCAGCAAGCCGTAGATAAGACTTGTGAGGCGATAGCCGATCTTCTCGGTGATCATGGGCGTGAGGGCGATGCTGATGGCCATGGCGAACAGCTGGCAGATCTGCCGGATGCCGTTTACCTTGGCGCGCTCCTCGTCTTTGCGGAACAGATCCGGGAACAGCGCCCCGTAGTTGGCGTTGACCAGCGAATCCAGCGTGCCCGTGAGGATATACATCAGCAGCATATAGATGAACAGCATTCCCTGCTCGCTCTGCACAAAGGCGGGCACATTATAGAACAGGATGAAGAACAGCACCAGCAGCGGCGTGCCGATCAGCAGCCACGGGCGGCGGCGTCCCCATTTGGTGCGGGTGCGGTCCGATAAAAAGCCGTACACAGGGTTATCGATCGCGTCCACAAAGGTATAGATGAACAGGATCAGCGAATACTTTTTCATATCCAGCCCCAGCAGATCCACGTAAAAGATGGCGGCGAAGGATTTGAACATATTGATGGGGATGGACGTGCCGAACATGGCGAAGCCGTAGCGGGCAGGGGCGGTTTTCTTTACAAGCGGGGATTCGGTTCTCATATTATGTTTCCTCCTTGAAATAAATGGGGTTGGATATCGCCAGAAGCCGCCCCGGGGGCAGGGCCGCTTCGATTTTCGCGTATACGAACCGCGCGTTTCGGGCCGCGAACCGCGCTTCGCCGTTTACCGCGCGCACGCGCGTTTCGCCCGTATCGGTCACGAAGGTCACGTTCTTTGCGTCCGTTTTTGCCGTGACCGGAACGCTTCCGTCGTAAACGGCGGCATCGCCCGCGATGCGCCCGCCGCAGGTCAGTTCCAGCCGCGGGCCCTTCGGGCTTTCGGTGATATAGGCGTGCCCGGCGCGGATCGCGTCCAAAAGGTCTGCGGGCGCGGGGGAGGCGGCGTACAGGTGCGTGGTGGGGCTGCCGAGCTTTGCGAATTGCCAGGGCTTATGGAAATCGCTGCCACCCACGGCCGGGATTCGCCGCCCGGCAAGGAGCAGCGAATGCCACCACTGCACCGCGCGGGCGTTGCGCGGGGTAAAGGGGCCGTTCCAGACCTCCATCAGGTCAAACGCCGCGTCGTCGTCCCACAAATACGGGCAGAACGGGCACTTCGGGTGGTTCACCGAGATCACCGCGCCCATGGCGCGGGCGTCGGCGATGAGCGTGCGCATCTCCTCTGCGGTGTTGGCGATGAAGGAATTCCGAAACGGCGCCGCCACGCCGAAAAAGTTCATATGGCCTTTATAGTGCGTCCATTCCACGGCGGGGATAAAGGTCACCCCGGGCACGAAGGGCAGACGCAGGTTTTCGGCGTAATTGTTGTGGTCCGCCACGGCGATAAAATCGAGCCCGGCTTCTTTGGCCCTCACGCCCAGCTCCCACGGGGAGAACACGCCGTCGGAAGCGGTGGAGTGCATATGCAGATCCCCGAAATACCAGCGCGGTTCCTGTTTTGTGAACGCGATCGTATAGGTCACGTCGACGCCGTTTTCCTCAATGTGGTACGCGCCGATCAGGATCCGCCACGTTCCGGCGTTCACGGGACAGGTGAGATACCCGGGCGAGGAGCGGTGCGCGCCGACGGTAATGCTTTTGTGCGCGGAGCCTGACCAGCCGAGAAACTCCCCTTTTTCATTACAGAGCCCCAGGTCCACGGTATTGGAGGGCCTCAGATCCCGCATCGCGCCGCGGCCTTTGGCCGGGTATTCATAAGACACCGTCACGGATCCCACACCGGACGGCACCTCAAAGGGCAGCGCGTAGTACGCGCCCTCTTTTGCTTTCGGGATATGATGGCGGATCACCGTTTCCTCCACGAAAGTCACCTCTCCCCTGTCGCTGATACAGATTTATTATAATCCTTTTTTTCCGATTGCGCAAGTATGATTAGCTGCTAAACCCGAACTCCCTGAAACCTGAAAATTGCAAAGATTGCAATTTTCTTGCAAATGAGACATCGTAAAATGTGCTAAAAACAGGGGAAAAACGGAGGTACGGAAAGTGAAACAAAATGCCGGAATACCGTTGATACGCAAGGGTTTTCTGGCGTTTTGAGGGACGTTATAACAAAGCCGGGACGTCGCTCCTAAGGGCTAGTTGATGGTTCGATTCCCCCAGGGGGTGTCACCTGTCAAATGCCGAAATCCCCAGATTTTATGCGGGTTTTCGGCATTTTTTTGTTTTCACAGATTGAAAGTAAGTCACGCCAAAAACGGACTTTTTTGTTTGCAAAACAGCCATTTTGCAAACATTTTTTGTGGCAATGGACAGTGAAAACGAACCGAACTACACGCAACAAAAGTTTTTGTGTCTGCTAACATTTGTTAGCAGATTTTTTGTTTTTTGCTAACAAAATCGTGCACTTTGCAAACATTTGAAAAAAAGCCCTCGAAAATTTGCAAAACAATCGTCTTCACGCTTGGCCGCGCTTTGGCTTTCAATGTGGTGCTTCCCGCATGGGCTATCTTGTATAAGCTCACCGGAAAATAAGATGTGAGGAAGGCACAGCCGCAGAAAACCTGCGGCTGTATACATAATCAACCAGCTGCGCGCATCCAGAACGTCCATGCGCGTGATCCTTCGCTGCGCGCGTCGTGAGGGTGTTCTGAGCGTTCTGATCGGCCTGTGGGTCGGTGTTTTTTGGTTCGTTTCGCTTCTTAGTATGTTCGTCAGCATCTACGGCCCGATGACGTCCGGAAACGGGATCGATTTCACAGGCACCGGAAAGCCGTTGATCGTGATAGGCGTATTTTCCCTGATACATATGGCCGCTGTGTTTGCCGCCGTCTGCTTCGCCTGCCGTAAGGTGAACCGCATCAACCTGCTGCAGGAGCTGAAGGAACTGGCATACTCGTAAAAAAAGAAAACGGAAGAATTACAAATAGATAATCGGGAGGTTTTTGAGAAATGATATTAAAAAGGAAACGCACGCAGGACGAAAAGCAGAAAACCGCCGTCCCTTATGAAAACACCGTTGAGCTGCGGGATATCACGAAGGAGTATGTGATTGGCGGCGGCAACGTCTGCCGCGCGCTGGACCGTGTCAGCCTGACTGTCAAAAAAGGCGAGTTCGTTGCCGTTGTCGGAACCAGCGGCTCCGGGAAATCCACGCTGCTGCACGTATTGGGCGGCGTGGATCAGCCCACCTCCGGCAGCGTAAAGGTCTGCGGGCGGGAGTTGGGGATGTTTATGGATGAAGAAAAGAGGCCCTTCCGATGCTGCTCGAAGGAGC
>CAMVNL010000317.1 GCA_947168785.1 uncultured Clostridia bacterium
AGCAAAAACGGCATTCTCTCTCCCGGAGGCTTTTTTTGCTATCGCCTTCCATATCAAAAGGATTTCTGCTTCCTACATTCGGATTTGCCTTGCATTCTTTCAGAAGAAAAATGAACATATCATAATCGCCCATTTGAACAGCATGGGAAAGGAAAAACTGAACGGCAATGCATTTCCCGGATTCTTTCATAAGCTGAACAAGAAATATCCGCTGCGCAAAACCTTATCCGGCCTCCACATCTTCGCAGTTGACGGCTCCGATCTGAACATTCCTGCCGATAAAAAGGATTGCTCCACGTGAAATACGCTTATGCGTGTGAAATATTCGCTGCGCGCAAGAGGGCATATTTCATTTCACTTTGCGGTGAAACCGCAATATTTCACGTTTGCCGAAAGGCAAACATTTCACATCCCGCTGCAGCGGGATATTTCACTTAATACAGTCGTTTTTCGGGCAATTTGTCACAGTGCGTTTTCAGCGATCCGCCTGAGGGGCGCTGAGAATCCGAACTGAAGCGACCGTTTCCGGGCAGAAATCGGGAAAATTTCCTCTTGATTTCTGCCTTTTTTCATTTTTCAGGCAACAATTGTTTCTTACAATTCTGAAAGATATTCACTTTCAGCCCGAAAGATGCTATAATAAGGTCTTGCAGAACGACGAATGGGGAAGGGATCAACTTGAACGGCAATCAGATTTTACGGCTGCTGCGCCAATATTGGCTGCCGATCCTCGCGCTTCTTTTGTTTGCGGGGTTTCTTTTGCTGTGCCGCGGGCGCGTACAGACGCAATTCCCCGTACTGGAACCGCAGGACGGCGTATTGGATGTACGGGAGATCGATTTCACCGAAGAAGTGTATCATATCATAAACAAATGGGACTATTGGCCGGGGATGCTGTTGACGCCTGCCGACATTGCGTCTCCCGACGCGCCGCAGAAGGAAACCACCTCTTTCATTGACGACCAGCTGGGCACATGGCGCGTTGTGCTCCTTGCGAAGCCGGAGACGTATCTCACGCTGTGCAGCTTCTCCATTGATTACGGCACCCGCGTGTATATCAACGGGCAAGAAGTGCGAAATATCGGTTTCGTTTCCGACGATCCGGCCAAGGCAGTGCCCATGGTGCGTTATATGACGCTGCCGCTGTATTCCGGCGAAGACGGACGCGTCGAGATCGTATACCAATGCTCCAATTTTATCCACAAAGACGGCGGTTTTATTCAGTCCACCCTGCTCTCCACGCCGGAGAACATCGACGAATACCAGCGCGGGATCACACTCTGGTCGTTGCTGCTGGCGGGAGGGCTGATGTTCTTTGCGCTCTTCTTTCTGCTTGGCGCGGCTTTCCAGAAAAGCCGGGAATATGCCGCCCTGGCGGTTTGCTGCGCGGTGATCGCTTTCAGAAACCATTTCTTCTTCGGCGAGTATCTAATGGGCGCGGAGTATGATTTCTTTCTCCATTACCGGCTGACGGTGTTGGACGCGTCCCTGATCCCGTTTTCGCTGCTCAATCTGTTTTCGGCGTTTTTCCCGCAGGTAGGCGGTAAACGACGCCGCACGTTCCTTGTTTTTACGTCGCTGTACGCCGTGTTGACGGTTTGCCACTTCCTTGTCGGGACAAAACAGCTCGTTGGGTTGTGCTGGATCTGCTGCGGCGTCTGCGCGCTGTTCCTTATTTTATATGTGTTCCGTTTGATCCGGTATTTCAGAAAGGAAAGCATAACGGCGCCGGACGCGCTCACCCTTGCCGCCATCGCGCTGCTGATGGTTTTGCTCGTCTATGAGGGACTGAACGTGTCCAGCAACGCCGCGATGAATCATTTCGGCATCTCGCCTGTGGCGACGGTGGTTTGTATCCTGATCCTCAATGTGGTGATCAACACGCGCATTATGAACCAGACGGCGCTGCTGCACGAGACGCGCCTGCAGAACGAGCTGCTTGCCAAAACGAACGAAATGAACCGCGATTTTCTGCGTATGGTAGCGCATGAACTGAAAACGCCGCTGACGGTCATCTCCGGCTACGCGCAGCTGATGGAACGGCAGATGGAAAAAGGCGTACTCCCCGAAAACGCGCCGCAGCGGCTGGATACGATCCGGCAGGAGGCAAACCGGCTGGCGGAGATCGTCACCCGACTGATGGAATACACCTATGGCGCCAACAGGGGGACGGAATTCACAGCGGTGGACGTTCCGGTGCTGTTCGTCAGCGCGGGCGCCGTACTGCGCCCCGTGTGCGCCAAGCGTGCCAATATGCTCACATTTACCGAAGACTGCCCCTTCCGTGTGCACGGCAGCTTCGAGCTGCTGCTGCAGGTCCTGATCAACCTCGTCGTCAACGCCAGCCGCCATACGGAAAACGGGACAGTCGCGGTAGAGGCTGAAGATACGGGTGATACAGTTGTGTTCCGGGTGCGCGACAACGGCGAGGGTATCGCGCCCGAGTTCGCGCCGCACATCTTTGAAAAGGGCTTTACCACCACGAACGGGCAGGGGCTGGGACTTGCGATCTGCAGCGAGACCATAACGCTGCACGGCGGCGAGCTTACACTTGAATCCACGGGACCGGAGGGTTCCTGCTTCCGCTTTACAATTCCGAAGGAGGCCGAAAAATGAGTTATACGATCCTGCTGGTGGAGGACAACCCCTACATCATGGAGATCAACCGCGAGGCGCTGATCATGGAGGACTATACCGTGCTGGAAGCGACCGACGGGCGCGCCTGTATGGAAAAGCTTTCGACCCACGACGTGGATCTGATCGTGCTGGATATCATGCTGCCGGACGCCGACGGGCTGACGCTCTGCCGCCGCATCAAGGAGCAGTACGGTACGCCGGTGCTGTTTTTGTCCGCGCTGGGGGAAAATGAACAGATCATCGAAGGGCTGCGCGCCGGGGGCGACGACTACCTGCCCAAACCCTACGACATCGGCGTGCTGCTGGCGCGTATCGAAGCACGTCTGCGTTCTGCCAGACGCGTGCGGCGTTTTATCACGTTCGACGGTCTGCGACTGGATACCGTTTCGATGATCGCCCGGTACGGAGAAACAGATCTGGTGCTGACGCAAAAGGAGTTTTTGCTGCTGCTGTCGCTGGTCAAGAACGTCAACCGCCTGGTGAGCAAGGAGGAGCTTTACCGCGAGATCTGGGGCGCCGACCCCGGCGAGAGCGGCAGCATCGTTTACACGACGGTCTCCCGCCTCAACAAAAAGCTGGACGAGGCGGACGCCGGTCTGCGCGTGATCCTGCACCGCGGCGAAGGATACGCGCTGGAGCAGGTGTAGAGCCTTTGAATCTTACAATTATGTAAGATTCGCGTTTTTCGGTATTTTATCTGTTATAATATCTTCAGAAAAGAGCAGACATAATATAAACAAGAGTTTTTTTTCGCAAACTTCGGAAGGAATCTCTTTCAGCGGAGCAATGATCTATTTGCGTTCAGGAGGAAAACACCATGCAACACAGAATGAAAAAAACGCTCGCCCTCTTTTTGGCGGTCCTGATGCTTGTGCTTTGCACGCCGTTGGCGTTTGCCGACGATGTCGTACCGGGCGACTGCGGCGAGCACGTGACCTATACGTGGAATAAGGGGACCGGCGCGGTG
>CAMVNL010000318.1 GCA_947168785.1 uncultured Clostridia bacterium
CGTGGTAGCAGATCTTGTCGCCGCTGCCGAAATCCTTGTGGGTGTTGTAGTCCGCCATGCACCAGCCGATGGCGCCCGAGTGCCGCTTGCTGCCGAAGGACTTGTTCTGTACCCGCAGGTGGCGCAGGGCGTGCTCCCGCCGCAGCTCCTCCCGGTCAAAGCTCTTGGTGGGGTACATGTGGCCGTTGTGCTCCGTGACCAGCAGCGGCGCCTTGAAGCCGCACACCACCGCCGGGGGCAGCAGCTTGATGGCCCCGCCGGAGTGGCTGAAATCGTTGAAGGTGTACACGTCCTCCAGCAGGTGACTCTGAGGCATGTTCCGCACGCCGCCGGTCTGGCGGGAGGGATCGAGGGACCGGGCCAGCGCGTTGGTCTGGGTATAGAACTCGTCGCAGTCCATGCCCTCGTTGACCCGCACGCCCCACAGGATCACGCAGGGGTGGCTGCGGTCCCGCAGGATCATCCGGCGGATGTTGTCAAGGCAGTTGTCCCGCCATTCGCCCTCGCCAAGATACTGCCAGCTGGGCATTTCGGTGAACACCAAGAGCCCTATCTCGTCGCAGCGGTCGAGGAAGTGGACGGAATCGGGATAGTGGGCGGTGCGGGCGATGTTGCAGCCGAGACCGTATTTCAGCAGGTCGGCGTCCGCCTTCTGGGCGCTGGCGGGCATGGCGTAGCCCACGTAGGGGTAGCTCTGGTGGCGGTTGAGGCCGATCAGCTTGAGAGGCCTGCCGTTGAGCAGGAAGCCCGTGCGGGTGAACCTCGCCTCACGGAAGCCGAAGCGCTTTTCCAACCTATCCCCGCCGAAGGAGACCCGCAGGGTGTAGAGCTTTGGGTTGTCGATATCCCAAAGCTGCACGTCCTTCTGCTTCCAGCGGAGGCGCACCGCCTTGCCGTCCACGGGCGTTTCTTTTGTCGCCAGCGTCTTGTCCCCGTCAAGGAACTCCAGCTTCAGCGTTCCCTTGACCGGGCCGGAGAAGGTCACGTCCGCCTCAATGGTCTTTTTCGGCAGCAGGCAGTCCGGCGTTTTGACGAATACGTCCTCGATGAAGGCGCTCTCCACGATATCGAGATGCACCTCCCGGTAGATGCCGCCATAGCAGAGGTAGTCCACCATGTTGCCGAAGGGCGGGATCTCCTTCCGCTCCGTGGAATCCAGCTCCACGGCGATCAGGTTGTTGGATTTGTTGCAAAGCCCCGTGATCTCAAAGCCGAAGGGGGTGTAGCCGCCCTTGTGCTCCCCTAAGAACTTGCCGTTGAGGTACACCCTCGCGTAGTTGGCCGCGCCCTCAAAATTGAGGAAGGTGCGGCGGCCGTTCTCAAAGGCCTCGGCCGGCAGGCGGAAGTATTTGCGGTAGCAGCTGACGAACTGGTAATCCCGCTCGTCGAAATAGTGGTAGGGCAGCTCCTTGTTGGCGTGGGGGATATCCACCGCCTCGAAGGCCCCGTCGTCATAGCCGGGCCTTACCATGTCCTCCGTGAAGGAGGGGCAGTATTTCCAGTTGAAATTCAGGTCGATTCTTTTACGCATGCGTCTTCTCCGTTCGATCGTTTGATACGTCCATTGTATAAAATATTCCCGCGGGTGTCAATAGATGGAGGCGGATTCCTTTCCCCATACGCAAACCGCTTTTCATTACGATGAATTTACAATTGCGTATTATTTTGTCCATATTCTCATGATAAAATGAACCAAGCTATGTTGGCGGAGGGGTTAAAATGCAGAAAATTATCGCTTTCTTTTTGACGATCATCATGTTTCTGTTTCCGCGGCTGAACGTGCCGAAAACGGAATTCGACAAGGACGCCTGGACGTCCGATTATACCTACGTCTTCGTCCACGGGCTCAGCGGCTGGGGCGAGTACAGCCCGGCCTATTACGTGATGCCCTACTGGGGCATGTTCGGGGGCGACCTGATGAAATACCTGAACGCCCGCGGCGTGGAGGCCGTGGCGGCCACCGTGGCCGGGGCCGACAGCGCCTGGGACCGGGCTTGTGAGCTCTACGCCCAGCTGACCGGCACAAAGGTGGACTACGGCAAAGAGCACAGCGAACGCTGCCACCACCCGCGCTTCGGCAAGGATTACTCCTGCATTCCGCTGATCGACGCCTTTGACGCGGAGCACAAGATCAACCTGCTGGGACACTCCTTCGGCGGGGCCACGGTGCTGACCTTCCTCGAGCTGATGGCCAACGGCAGCGAGGCCGAGCGGGCCGTCACGCCGGAAGACGAGCTTTCCGGCTTCTTCGCCGGGGGCAAGGGGGACTGGGTCTATTCCGTCACCGCCCTGTCCGCCCCTATGAACGGCACCAGCGCCTATGAGGTGCAGCCCACGCTGGAAGAGCACGCCGACCCGCGCGCTTACGTCACCACCGACACGCTGAACGTGGCCTCCACCACCACGCAGGACGGCCGCATCCCCGAGGACAGCGCCGCCTTCGATATGCACATCGACAACGCCCTGAAAATGCTGGAGGGGTTCGAGACCCTGTCGGACGTCTATTACTTCTCCATCCCCTGCTGTTACACCGAGCAGCAGGAGGACGGCACCTGGGCGCCGAAGAAGGGCATGGAGCCCCTGTTCGTCAGCGCCAGCGAGCGCATCGGCAGATATACCGGCGTCACGGAGGGCGGCTACGTGCTGGACGAGAAGTGGCAGCCCAACGACGGGCTGGTGAATACGTATTCCGCCCGGGCCCCCTTCAACGCGCCCCAGCAGGACCTGAACCGGGACGACATTCAGCCCGGCATCTGGAACGTGCTGCCCACCGTTGAGGGCGACCACATGTACCTGCAGGGCGGTCTGCTCTACAACAACGGCATCCGCGAGATCTATACCGACCTTATCACCATGATCAACACCCTTGCATAACGTTGGCAAAAACGTCGCTTCCATGAGACAAAAACGTCGCTTCCATGAGACAAAAATGTCCCGTCCATGAGACAAAAACGTACAATGTGTGTCAAAAAAGCCGACAACCCCTGTCGGAAAAACCGACAACCCCCGTCAAAAAATCTGACACAATAATATAAGAGATAATAAAGAAATAATAAAATAAGGAAAATCATAATATGATGTAGGAGGAACGCACCATGGCAAACAAATACGCCGGCACACAGACAGAAAAGAACCTGGAGGCCGCCTTCGCGGGGGAATCCCAGGCCCGCAACAAGTACACGTATTTCGCCTCCAAGGCGAAAAAGGAAGGCTATGAGCAGATCGCGGCGCTGTTTCTGAAAACCGCCGACAATGAGAAGGAGCACGCCAAGCTCTGGTTCAAGGAGCTCAGCGGCATCGGCGATACCGCCGAAAATCTGGCGGCCGCCGCCGACGGCGAAAACTATGAATGGACCGACATGTACGAGGGCTTCGCCAGAACCGCCGAGGAAGAGGGCTTCCCGGAGCTGGCGGCGAAATTCCGCGGCGTGGCGGCCATCGAAAAGGCCCATGAGGAGCGCTACCGCGCCCTGCTTCACAACGTGGAAACCGCGCAGGTCTTCGCCAAAAGCGAGGTCAAGGTGTGGGAATGCCGCAACTGCGGCCACATCGTGGTGGGCGTCGCCGCGCCGGAGGTCTGCCCCGTCTGCGCCCATCC
>CAMVNL010000319.1 GCA_947168785.1 uncultured Clostridia bacterium
CGCTGACGGCGTGCTTGTCGCTCTGCTTGCCCTTGACGGAGCCCGCGGACTGGATCGCACCGCCGTACAGCAGCAGTTTTTCCGTCAGCGTGGTTTTTCCCGCGTCCGGGTGGGAGATGATGGCGAAGGTCCGCCGCCGTTCAATTTGTCGTTTCGTTTTTTCATCCATGGCGTATATCTCTTTCTGTGGGAATAGTGTATGATTTAATCTTGCATCCGTGGAGAAGCGGGAATATAATAAGGATATATATTATAAAGGAATGCGGAGGGAAGGCTATGATCAACCGACAGCAAATCATGAACGACGTGGACGCCATCGACCATATCACGGTCCTGCCCCGGTGGAACAAGCCCTTTGACCGGGCTAAGGCCATCGGGACCATCAAACGCTGTAAAACTTTTTACGGCGACGTGTTTGATTTCTCCCTGCCGGATTTCGCCCGGCTGGAAAACGCGACAGAGCAGGAGCTGCTGGACGAACTGGTCGCCGTCCGTGAAACGCTGCTGCGTTGCGTGTTCTGAAAGACGCGCGGAACCGGTCCAAAACAAAATCATACCACACTTCGGCGCAAATAGCAACAAAAAATACGGCGGAGCGTGAAAAACAAAAAAAATATTAGCACTCTTTTGTTGAGAGTGCTAATATTTACAATTACGACATACAATTGTAACATGATTGCAATATAAGGGGTTTATATTGATAACTGTCAAAGGGAAAGAAACCCGGAAAGAATGAAAAACGGGTCAAAGAAAACCGAGAATCAGACAGAAAGCGAAGGCGAGACCGATGTACCGGATCTGACGCACGTCATCCGAAGGCGTCCGCTCCACGTGAATAAACGGAGACGCGACGCGCAACAATAAGATCAAAGAGTAACGGAGGTTTTTATCATGTTTGAAATTATGCCTATGAATCACAGAAACCACATCAATTCCTATAATCCCTTCCGCGATTGGGACGCGCTGGAAAAAGCCTTCTTCGGAGACCGCTTCTTCCGCGACAACGACATTGAGCTGTTCAAGACCGATATCAAAGAAAAGGACGGCGCCTTCGTGCTGGAGGCCGACCTGCCCGGCTTTGACAAGAAGGACATCAACATCGACGTGAACGGCGACTATCTGACCATCAAGGCCGAGCGCCATTCCGAGCACGAGGACAAGGACAAGAAGGACAGCTATATCCGCTGCGAGCGTTCCTACGGCTCCTATTCCAGGAGCTTCGACATCACCGGCATCGACACCGACAAGATCGCCGCGAAGTATGACAACGGCGTGCTGACGCTGACCATGCCCCGCAAGGAGCCCCAGACGCCCGCATCCCGGCAGCTGACAATTGAATAATCTCAATTGTCGCCGCGGGAAACACACGATTCACTGTTTCCCGCGGTTTTGTTCTACCCGGCAGCGCGGCGCCTCAATGCCGCTCTTGACACAAACAACATTGACAGCACGGCGCACCGCGCCGTTAACACTACACCCGGTAGCACGGCGCATTGCGCCGTCTGACGCTGTCCCATATCAATTGTTTTCCCTGATGGGATATCGGATGGGGAACGAATAGTAAATCATATCCGTTTTTTATAACGAACACGCCTGACGGCGCAATGCGCCGTGTTACATATTACATGAGGAGATGATTGCATGAACCTTCAGAAATACACCCAGAAAAGCATCGACGCGGTCAACAGCGCGAAAAACTTGGCCGAGGAAAACGGCAACCAGCAGCTGACGCAGGAGCATATCCTGCTGTCCTTGCTGGAACAGGACAACGGCCTGATCGGCTCGCTTGTCACCCGCATGGGCGCGGACGCGGCGGCGCTGAAAGCCCGCCTCGTCAATGCCGTGGCGGCGCTCCCCAAGGTCAGCGGCGGCGGGGAGCTCTATCTCTCCCCCGAGGCCGCCAAAGCGCTGGACCACGCGGAAAAAGAAGCGGAGAAAATGCACGACGACTACGTTTCCGTGGAACACCTCATGCTGGGGCTCATCGACAAGCCCTCCCGCACCCTGTCGGAAATCCTTCGTTCCGCCGGCGTCACCAAGGACGCCTTTTTGCAGGCGCTTAAAAGTGTGCGGGGCAACGCAAGGGTCTCCGGCGACAATCCGGAGGAGACCTACGACGTGCTGAAAAAGTACGGCCGGGATCTGGTGGAGATGGCCCGGGAGCGCAAGCTGGACCCGGTCATCGGCCGGGACGACGAGATCCGGAACGTCATCCGTATTTTGTCCCGTAAAACCAAAAACAACCCCTGCCTCATCGGCGAGCCCGGCGTGGGCAAAACCGCCGTGGCGGAGGGGCTGGCTCTCAGGATCGTCAAGGGCGACGTGCCGGAAAACCTGAAGGATAAGAGCATCTTCTCGCTGGATATGGGCTCGCTGGTGGCGGGCGCCAAATACCGGGGCGAATTCGAGGAGCGGCTGAAGGCCGTCCTCACCGAGGTGCAGAAATCCGACGGCAAGATCATCCTGTTCATCGACGAGCTGCACCTGATCGTGGGCGCGGGCAAGACCGACGGCGCCATGGACGCGGGCAACCTGTTAAAGCCCATGCTGGCAAGGGGCGAGCTCCACTGCATCGGCGCCACTACCCTGAACGAGTACCGCCAATATATTGAAAAGGACGCGGCCCTCGCCCGGCGGTTCCAGCCGGTGATGATCGACCAGCCTTCCGTTGAGGACACCATCGCCATCCTGAGAGGCCTCAAAGAGCGCTATGAGGTCTATCACGGCGTGAAGATTCAGGACAGCGCTTTCATTGCGGCGGCCACCCTCTCCGACCGCTACATCTCCGACCGCTTCCTGCCGGATAAGGCCATCGACCTGGTGGATGAGGCCTGCGCCATGATCAAAATGGAGATGAACTCCCAGCCCGCGGAGCTGGACGAGATCAGCCACAAGATCATGCAGCTGGAAATCGAGGAGCAGGCCCTTTCCAAGGAGACGGATAAGCTGTCTTTGGAGCACCTGGATGAAATCCGCGCGGAGCTGGCGAAGCTCCGGGACGAGCTGAACGCCATGAAGGCCGTGTGGGAGAACGAGAAGAACTCCATCGGCGCGGAGCAGCGCATCCGGGAGGAGATCGAGCAGGTGACGGCCCAGATCGAACAGGCCCAGAACGCCTACGACCTCACCACCGCCGCCGAGCTGAAATACGGCCGCCTGCCGGAACTGAAACGGCAGCTGGAGGAGGCCGAGGAGGCCAGCGAAAAACAGGGCAAGAACCGCTTCCTGCGGGATAAGGTCACCGAGGAGGAGATCGCCCGCATCGTGGCCCGCTGGACCGGCATCCCGGTCAGCAAGCTGATGGAGAGCGAGCGCGCCAAGCTGCTGGGGCTGGACAAAATTATCCATAAACGGGTCATCGGTCAGGACGAGGCCGTGGAAAAGGTCTGCGACGCCATCCTGCGGTCCCGGGCCGGCATCGCCGACCCCCGTCGGCCCATCGGTTCCTTCCTGTTCCTGGGCCCCACGGGCGTTGGCAAAACCGAGCTGGCCAAGGCGCTGGCGGAAGCCCTGTTCGACGACGAGCACGCCATGGTGCGCATCGACATGAGCGAGTACATGGAGAAATTCTCCGTCTCCCGCCTGATCGGCGCGC
>CAMVNL010000320.1 GCA_947168785.1 uncultured Clostridia bacterium
CAGTTGTCCTCACGGACGGAAACCCCGTAGTCGCGGCCGATCAGCTGAAGGAGATAAAAAGGCAGCGCGTCGTTCGCAATCGCCGCGGCAAGCCGTTCAGAATCAACGGTAACGTCGTATTTCGTGCTGAGCATGGCGGCCATATACTTGTATTTAAGCTGGTCGAAGGACTGGTCGCTGTCGGTTGAGATGCCAAGCTTTTCCATCGTCATGACGGCGATCAGCCGGAAGATCTCGTCCTCATCCGTAATATCCTCCACGTCATAGCCGTTGGTCCACAGCGCCAGGCGCGAGGCGGCCAGCAGATAGGCGTCCAGCGAAAGGACATTTTCCTCGGGCAGCCAGTCGCGGAGGGAATCAATGTTCACGCCCGTCATCTCGGCGAGATATTCCACGGCCGCCTCCTCCAGCGTCGTTCCGGGGGTCGCGCCGGCAAAGGCGCCGCTGATTTTAGCCGTATACAAAGCGCGCGCCATGAGCCGTTCATCGCTGTCGGGGTCATCCGGGTAATCGATCCCGACGCTTTCCAGATAGATACGGATATCATCGTCGCTGATCTCACCCGCCATCACTCCGCTCGCCTGCGTGCCCAGCACGTCGAAGAAATAGAGGTAGGCGTACCGCTGAGAGCCCGGCTGCAGGGTATAAAGCGACGCGTAATACGACACGTTTTTCGCAAAGCTCTCCGGCGTCTCCGTATAGGGATAGTCAGGCTTCACCGTCAGCTCGCATTGCTGCGCCATCCCGTCCACGGAGGACATATCCTCCTTGATCACCAGGTCGGTCAGCCAGGCAGGGTCCGCGGCGTCGTACTCATACTGCGTTTCAAAGGTGAAAAACGCGGCGGACGCCTCGACGAACGGGAGCATGAATATGATCAAAGCGCACAAAGAAGAAACGATCGTCTTTGTCCATCTCTTGTTCACGGTGTTTACCTCCGGTAAGGTATAATATTATTTATATAATTCTATAATAAAAAGAAACATTTGTCAAGAGGAAACCCGCGCCAAAGCCGGGGAATTCCGCCAGTTATCCCCTCTCAAACGCGTAAACAGTCTCGGAAGCATACGCTTCGCCGGATTTGTAAAGGCAGGAGGGGAACTCCGGGCGGTTGGGCGTATCCGGATAGAACTGGGTCTCAAGGCAGAAGCCGGTCCTTTTTTCCATGGGTTTGCCGTCTTTGCCGGGACGGCCGCTCAGATAGTTGCCCGCATAGAACTGCACGCCGGGAAGCGTTGTATAAAAATTCATTTTAAGGCCGCTCTGTTCAGAGGCAACGGAACCGGCCTCCTTCAGGGAGCCGTCCCAGCCGTTCAGGCAGAAGTTATGGTCGTAGCCGCCGGTCTTTTTCAGCTGGTCGTGGTCCGCCTCGATCTCTTTGCCGATGGGCTTCGCCTCGCGGAAATCAAAGGGCGTGCCCTCCACCGGCGCAAGAACGCCCGTGGGGATGCTGAAGCTGTCCACCGCGGTGAAGGCGTCGGCGTTGATGCGCAGCACGTGGTCGAGGATCGTGCCCGCGTCATAGCCGTTCAGATTGAAATAGGCGTGATTGGTCAGGTTGATGAAGGTATCTCTGGTGGAAACGGCGTGATAGCGGATGTGCAGCGCGTCGTCGTCGCCGAAGGTGAACGTCACCTTCACTGTCGTCTCCCCCGGAAAGCCGTTGACCCCGTCGGGGCTGACGTAGCTGAACTCCACCGCGTCCGCGTCAACCACGATGGCCTTCCAGAGGGCAAAGCTGAATTCACCGCCGGAGTGCAGGCAGTTCACGTCCTTTTCATTGGCCGTCAGCTCATAGCGCTTGCCACCGATCTCAAAGGCGGCGCCGCCGATGCGGTTGCACACGGGCCCCACCGTAGCCCCCTGATAGTTGGAGAGGGTCATATAGCCTTCCACGGTGTCAAAGCCCAGAAGAACGTCGCGGGGTTCGTCGTTTTTGTCCTTCAGCACGATGGAATGCAGCGTGGCCCCCAGCGTTAAGACGGAAACGCTGTTTTCGTTGTTGTTGGTGATGGTATAGCGATAGACGGGCTGACCGTTCAGCTCGCCGAATACGGTTCTTTCTACAGACATGGCAGATTCCTCCTGCCGGCCCTGCCGGCTTATTTCAGATTTATTTTATATTTTAATTTATAATTGTGTTGAAGTCAAGGGGCAATCGGCGGCCCAACCGCCGGTCAGCATTTTTATGCACGTTTTTTTGCATAAATCTCGCCGTTCATGCAAACCGTCGGCCGACGGACAACTTTTTGACTTGACTACCGCAGCCTGATAATATATAATGATTCAGTATAAATATTTTAAGGTGAGAAAACAACTATGAGCTTTATCGAGCTGAGTTCCGTCTATAAAAAATATAACATGGGCGAAGTCACGCTGAACGCGCTGGACGGCGTCTCCTTCTCCATTGAGCAGGGAGAGCTGTGCATGGTCGTCGGCCCCAGCGGCGCGGGCAAAACCACCGTGCTGAATATTCTCGGCGGCATTGACAGCTGCGACGACGGCAAGGTGCGGGTCGGCGGCGAGCTGATCAACCAGTTCAACAAGAAACGGCTGGCCTATTACCGGCGGTTCGACGTGGGCTTCGTCTTCCAGTTCTACAATCTGGTGCCCAACCTGACGGCGCTGGAAAACGTGGAGCTGGCCTCCCAGATCAGCAATAAAGCGCTGAATCCCCGCAAGGTGCTGGAGCGGGTGGGCCTCGGCGACCGGCTCAACGCCTTTCCGGCGCAGCTTTCCGGCGGCGAGCAGCAGCGGGTCTCCATCGCCCGGGCGCTGGCCAAGAACCCGAAGCTGATGCTCTGCGACGAGCCCACCGGCGCGCTGGATTACAACACCGGCAAGCAGATCCTCAAGCTCTTGCAGGATACCAGCTATGAGACCGGCATGACGGTGGTCATCATCACCCACAACACCGCGCTGACCCCCATGGCGGACCGGGTGGTCACCATGCGCAACGGGCGCGTCCACCGCATCGCCATCAACGACAATCCGCTTCCCGTCTCAAGGATCGAATGGTAGGAGGAAGAGTTCCTTGTCCAACGCATTACTGAAGGATACGTTTCGCGCGATCCGGAAAAATTTCAGCCGGTACCTGTCCATCATGCTGATCGTGGCAGTGGGCACTATGTTTTTCGTGGGCATCAAGATCACCGCGCCGGATATGTCCGTCACCGCCGAAAACTATTTTATTGAGAATAACCTGATGGATATCCGGGTGCAGTCCGCCGCCGGCCTCACCGACGCGGACGTGCAGGCCATTCAGGCGCTGAACGGCGTGCAGTACGTCTCGGGCCAGAAATTCACCGACGCGCTGGTGCGGGTCAACGGCGAGATCGAGGCCGATATCGACGGCACGCAGATCAGCACCCGGGCCTACAGCATTTCGCCGGAGAAGATCGCAAGCTATCTCAGCGGCCTGAACGACGGTTCCTATATCAACCGCCCGGAGCTGCTGAACGGCCGCTACCCCACCTCCGTCAACGAGTGTCTGGTGGACGACAGCGAGCTTTCCACCCCCGACAGCTTCCGTCTGGGCAGCACCATCACCCTGACCGGCGCGGACACGGC
>CAMVNL010000321.1 GCA_947168785.1 uncultured Clostridia bacterium
GGTCAAGGGTGTCGCTGTCCAGCACCGCATCCTCCAGACTTCCTTCCAGAGGGAGATCCTCCTCCAGGGGGGCGTGGATGCGGCGAGTGCGGTAATAGTCCACCACCGTGTTCCGGGTGATGGTGTATATGTAGGAAGACACGCCCTTGTCCGAACGTGCGTCAAGGTGTTCCAGCGCTTTGCGGAACACCTCGCTGCACAGGTCCTGCGCGTCCTCCGGATCGTTCACGTGACTTCGGATGTAGTCGCTGACTTTTGGCCGGTATTCGCGGTAGATCGCGTCAAACCGTTCCGCGTCCGTCATAGTCTGGCTCCTGTTTCTCTGTGGTATCCAGTGTTCTGGTCCCGCCCGCGGCCAGGGCCAGGTCGTCATCCGCCAGGGACAGCAGACCGTTCCCGGAATAACGGGCCAGCACTTCGTCGATCACGGTCTGCAGCGCCGGACTTCTTTCGAAGCGCTGAAAATCAAAAAGCTGCTTCAATGCTGCTTCCAGCATTCGATCTCCTCCTCCAGGCGACTGGCCGCCTCGTACGGGCTGACCTCGCCAAGGGACGCGATGATCCCTTCAAAACGGCATAGCGTCCGGTGGACTTTCACCGCCAGGGCGTCCAGCCGCTCGGTCCGGTCCTCCGGACCGTCCACATAATTTTCCAGCCGTCCGCCGGAGTAGCCCTTCCCGTCCACGCCGAGAAAAAGATCCGCCAGCGTTCGGTCATAGCGGCCCAGGGCGGCATAGATCCCCGCCGCGTCCGCCACCAGTTCGTCCCACACCGCGTCCTTCTTGTCGGGGAACAGACGGCGGCACAGGAAATGGGTGCATTCGTGGGTCTTGCGGATGATGTGGGAGGCGGAAAGCCAGTCCTCCTCCGAAAATCCGGCGCGCTTCGCCGGGATGGCGCTGTAAGGTCCCACGGAGAGGACGATCAGCGCGTCCTTGAAATTGCTCCCCCGGGAAGTGAAACGCTTGAACTCTTCGCCCCAGTCGGCGTCCGGGCCGTCGGCGCGAAGGAACTCCTCCTTGTGGGAGCGGATCCGTGTCCAGTTGATGACCCCGTCCAGGATCGCGGCGCCCTGGGTCCGGGGAATGGAAACTTTCTGACAGCGGTTGGCCATGATCTGCAAAAAGAGCTCAAAGTCCGCTCGCTGCCGAAGCGTGATCACCGCCGCCTTGCCGGCGGGGGTGTCCTCGGCGAGGCAGGAGTCCTCCTCACTGCCCAGGAAATGCTCCAGGGAGTGGGCGGGGGCGTCCTCGCCGGAGAGAACGACGCTCTTGTAGAGCTCCGCGCCCTCCTCGCCGGGGGTGAGGTAGAGCTGGGGATAGATCTCCGCCAGGGCGGGAAGGACCTCCCGGCCCCGAAGGGACAACTGCGCGACATCCATGAGCGGCACCTCTTTCTACCCCCGTTTTACCGGAATTCCCTCTGCGCCCCGAAGGGCACAGAGGGAAACCGGCCGGTTTCTGTTCCGCGAGAGAGCGAAACGAGATCCCGAATTAGTTCCACATGATGTGGTTGACCAGCATCTGGACGGCGTTGGCGTCGTAGCCGGCCCGCTGCAGGTTCAGCACGCGCTGGGTGCCGTTGCCGTACTTGCCGTTCATGACGTCGATGGCGACTTTGTCGTAGCCGGCCATCAGGGAGTTGACCAGACCCTGCACCACGTTGGGGTCATAGCCGGCCCGACGCAGAGCCAGGACACGGTCCTGCCCGTTGCCGTACTCGCCGCGGATGCAGGCGTAGGCGGCCTTCAGTTCAGCGGTGACACCGCCGGCGACGCTGGAAAGGGCCTCGTCGTTCAGGGACTCGATTTTCTTCTCTTCGCTCATTGTTCTGATCTCCTTTGTAAAAGATTTTTTGTTTTTTTATTTCTTCCGTCCCGCCGGTGGCGGGGGCGGAGGATCACAGGATCATCACGGGGTCTTCTGTCTTTTTATACGATAGATAAGGGAAAAAGTACACAGGTTTGAAATATTTTTTTAAAAATTTCAGAGATACCGGTTTTTCTTGGGGTCCCAGCACATGTTGTTTACCAGATTCTGCACCACGTCGGCGGGATAGCCGGCGGCGGTGAGGGCGTCGATGCGCTTCTGGCCCTTGCCGTATTCCCCGCGGACCACGGCCTTGGCCACGTCCTCGTACTTGGCAAGGTCGCTCGCCAGAGCCAGGACGGCTCCGGGGTTGAGACCGGCCCGCGCCAGGTTGGCGGAGCAGGCGTCGCCGCTGCCGTAGTAGCCCCGGTTCACCGCGTAGGCGGCTTCCAATTCGACGCTCATGCCGCCGGAAACGGATTCCAGGGTCTCGTCGGCCAGGTTTTCCAGTTTCTTTTCTTCGCTCATGGCTTTCTCCTTTCAAAAGTTGTTTTTCGCTTTCTGTCTCTTTATACGACGGACTTCGCCGTCGGGACGCACAGGGGGGAAACTTTTTTACTTCTCACCCTCGGCGGGCGCGTCAACAGGCGCGTCGGCGGGAGCGTCCGTAGGAAGGTCCAGCCGCTGCCGGGCCACCAATTCGGCGAAGAAGCCGTTTTTGGCGATGAGTTCGTCGTAGGTGCCGTCCTCCATGATGTGGCCCTTGTCCAGCACCAGGATACGGTCGCAGTTCTTGATGGTGGAGAGCCGGTGGGCGATGACGATCCGGGTGCACTTGAGCTTGTCCAGCGCCTCGGACACCTGCTTCTGGGTCTTGTTGTCCAGAGCGGAGGTGGCCTCGTCGAACATCAGCACCTTGGGCTTGGGGGCCACGGCCCGGGCGATCATCAGCCGCTGCTTCTGACCGCCGGAAATGCCGCCCTGCCCCTCGGCAATGATGGTCTGCATCCCCATGGGCATGGCCCGGATGTCGTCGGCGATGCCGGCGATCTCGGCGGCCTCCCATGCTTCATCCAGAGTGAGCTGGGGAGCGGAGATCACAATGTTGGAATAGATGTCCCCCTGGAACAGGCTGCCGTTCTGAGTCACCACGCCGATCCGGCGGCGGAGGGAGCGGAGATCCAGCTTGGAGATGTCCTTGCCGTCGAAGTAGACGGCGCCCTTTTCCGGCGTCTCAAAGCCCAGCATCAGCCGCATGAGGGTGGATTTGCCGCAGCCGGTGGTGCCCACGATGGCCACGTATTCCCCGGCCTTGATCTTCAGGCTCATTCCGTCCACCACGTAGGGCATGGAGTCGGTGTAGCGGAAGTAGACGTTGCTCAGCTCGATGGTGCCGGAGAGCCGGGTCACCATGGCCTTGTTTTCGGAGGATTCCGGCTCGGTCTTCAAAATGGGCTCCGCCATCTCCAGGATGGGCTTGATCTGGGCCACAGACAGCGCCACGGCGGTGAGAGAGGTGAAAGCGCCCATCACCGTGCCGTAGGCGGCGGAGAAGGCGATGTACTCCGGCGCCGTTACCCGGGTCTTGACCGCCAGGAAGTAGAAGAGGATGGTGCCGGCCAGGGATACGGCGGTGGTGATCACGCCGCTGACCTTCAGAAACAGGGGCGGGTTGTAGGTGAGCTCCGCCGCGTCGGCGTAGGCGTGGGCCCAGCGGGCAAAGGCCCGCTTTTCCGCGCCGGCCAGCTTGATCTTCTGCACG
>CAMVNL010000322.1 GCA_947168785.1 uncultured Clostridia bacterium
CTCTCTGCTGATCGGCATCTTTGTCTGCCTGTGGTCCATGCTCTTTGTGATCCCCGGCATCGTGAAGTCCTACGCCTATTCGATGGCCTTCTACATCAAGGCGGATCATCCGGATTACGACTGGAAAAAGTGCATTGACGAAAGCAAGCGGATCACGAAGGGCCACAAAGGCGAGCTCTTCGTACTGGACCTGAGCTTCATCGGCTGGTTCTTCGTCGGTTCCCTCGTGTGCGGCATCGGCACCCTGTGGGTCATGCCTTACATGGAGATGACCAAAGCCAACGCCTACCTGTGGCTCACTTCGCTTGACGCACCCGCCGCCGCGCCGGTGATCGAGACCGCTTATGAGCCCGTCAACGCGCCTGCCGAGCCCGCCGCGCCTGCCGAGCCCACCGCGCCTGCCGAGCCCGCCGCGCCTGCCGAGCCCGCCGCGCCTGCCGACGAGCCTGCCGCCCCTACCGACGAGCCCGCCGCCCCTGCCGACGAGCCTGCCGCGCCTGCCGACGAGCCTGCCGCCCCCGCAGACGAAACCGTCAGCGAGTGATCATTCCCGAGTCATAAACATCATGCCAGCCTGCGGCGCTATCGTTTGCCGCAGGCTGGTATTTTTTGACACGGATCCATGCGGGATTACGATATGCATAAAGATTTTTTTGAGGCGTTCGGCAATCAATCGCAGGGGCGGCTGTCAACAGACCTAATATGCCGAATCGCATCAGCCCGCAAAATCCAGTGACGATAAAATAAATGCCCCCCGGACGAAACGGTCCGGGGAGCTTTGCCGTTGATAAGACGGCCGCCTTATTTCCGATTGCCCTTATCTTTTGAACAGCGAATTGATCAGGCTGATGATGCGGGCGAAGAAATCGCGGATGGCCTTGAAGACGTAGGACGTGAAGGGCACCTCGTCGATGCCGGGATTTTTGGTGACCGGCTCGGTCTTTTCCCCGAGGCCGAGGTCCTTCAGGTGGCGCAGGATCAGCCTGGCCAGCTCCACGTTGCCCACGGCGCTGGGATGGATGGTATCGGCGGCGATATACTCCGGGTGCCCCTCCATCACGGGGACGGTATCCACCAGCACGAAGGCGCCGGGATTAGCGGCAAGATAATCGGTGATGACCTCGTTGATACGGGAGGTGGCCATGCCGTAGATATCCCGCAGGGCGCCGTACTGCGGGTTGTAGAGCGTCTGCACCAGCAGCGTCACGTCCGGGTTGCTCTCGCGGATCATGCCGACGATCTCGGCGAAATACTCGCGGTAATTATCCTGAATGTCGTTGATGATCTTGTAATTGCCCTGGGCGGTCTGGGAGATGAGCTTGGGCAGGTCCTGCTGCAGATAGTCGTTGCCGCCGATGGACAGGCTGACGATATCCGCCTTGGCCACGTCCGAGGCCACGTTATCCCGTTTCAGCAGCTCGATCAGGTCCCAGCTGCGCAGACCGTTGACGCCGTAATTGGCGTAGGTGTAGCCGTTGGTATCGGCCACCAGCTTGCCGTAGCAGGCGTCGTCCCGGTTATAGATGCCGGAGCCCTGAGCAATGGAATCGCCCAGCACCACGTAGTGGAGCGCGTTCTGCGCCGCAAAGGCGGGCAGCGCGCAGACGAACAGGAGGCTGAACGTCAATACGATACTGATGAGTTTTTTCATGATATTCCCTCTTTTCTTTTAATTATCTGTTGTTCAGTTCAGCAGCGTCAGCCGACCGTCGATCTCCCGCCCCAGGTGCTGGTGCTCGGTCAGGTATTCGTCCAGCACGTCCCGGCAGGAGGTGGCCACGATCCGCGTGCCGCCGTTTTTATTGAGCTCGTCCATCGAAATATTGAACGCGATCTCCGTATTGTTGAAGGTGAAGTTCTGCAGGCCCACGTTATAGACCGCCTCGTCCTCCACCGGCTCGCCGTTCAGCGAAAACTCAAGGAATTCGTGGGTCGCCCGGTCGTAGGTGACGCGGAACCCGTCGGAGAACTGATAGAACTCACAGTGGGCCCCCTGCCACACCTCGTCGCGGAGCATATAGGCGATCATGCGCCGCAGCTGGGAGCCCTTGATGCGCAGCAGGTGGATGGAATCGTCATAGGGGAAGCACTCCACCAGGTCGCTGAGCAGCACGATGGGGCCCAGCTCCTCATTCCGGATGCTGCCGGAGCCCAGCAGCATGATATCCAGATGCAGGCTCTCCCGCAGGATCTCGGCGAAGAGGCCGCCCAGCTCCGTCTCACGGATGCGGGAGGGGTGCGTCAGCTTTTTGCTGAAGCGGGTGACCACCCGGCTGTATTTTTCGTCGGTGGTGGTCTTGTACTTCGTCAGCAGCTTTTCCAGCACCTCGTCCTTCGGGCAGTGGGCGCTGTCGATGGGCACCGTGCGCCACTTGAATTCCGCCACGCAGTTGTGAAGCGTATCCACCACGATATCGAAGCGGCCGATCTGGTCCGTGCCGGTGCCGGCCTGCACGATCAGGATGCCGTTCACCTTTGCCGGCTCCGTCAGGAAGGTGTGGGAGTGACCGCCGATGATCACGTCCACACCGAAGGCCGGGTCCAGCAGGGCGGCCAGCTTTTTATCCTCCTCAAAGCCGATGTGCGTCAGCAGCACGGTGAAGTCGACATCAATGGCGTTGTGGGCGTTGCAGATACGGCCCACCTCCTGCGCGGCCTCCGCCACGTCCACAAAGGTGCCCACCAGCCCGTCGCCCTTCGTCTGCGCCAGCACCTCTTCGGTCAGGATGCCGATAAACAGGATCTTCATGCCGTCAAGCTCAATGATCTTATAGGGGCTGAACAGCCGCGCGTTGTTGAGCCTAATGGGGAAGTTGGCGCACTTTTCGATGAACAGCAGATGCGAAATGCCGTAGTCCGTCTCATGGTTGCCCAGCGTCACCACGTCCGGGGCCAGGATATTCATGATCTCGATGGTGGAGATGCCCTTGAAATCGGAGTCGATCACCGACCCCCGGAACATATCCCCCGCGATGCAGTAGAGGGTGTTGGGCTCCTCCTCCCGCACCTTGCTGATGTAGCCGGAGAGCATGGAAACGCCGCCGATCAGCTTTTCGTCGGTCTCCTCCGCCAGAAAATCGCCGTGCATATCGTTGGAATGAAGCAGCGTCAGCTTTTTATAGCGGTTGACGATGTTTTTCATGTTCATCAGGTTCTTTTTATAGTTCCTGTTTTTTGTTTCCACGCAGCGTCCTCCTCTTTAATAATTGTAAACGGAATCGATCCCGAGATACTCCTCCAGGCACAGACCGCTGTGATAGACGGCGGAAGCCGCCGACCGGCCGAGGTAGCGGATGTGCCAGGGCTCGTACATATACCCCGTGATATCCACCTTATCCGCCGGATAGCGGAGGATAAAGCCGTATTCCCAACAGTGCTCCGCCACCCACTGGCCTTCCGCCGTGTAGGCGAAATCGGACGTGATGGTGTTCAGGTCGATGGCAAGGCCCTGGTAGTGGTTCGCCACCTGGAGTCCCAAGTTCCGGGAGCCGGAATGGATGACCAGGTACAACGTGCCGTCGGCGGCCCGGTCCACCTCGATGAAGTGGTTGCCGCCGCCGAGGGTGCC
>CAMVNL010000323.1 GCA_947168785.1 uncultured Clostridia bacterium
ACCGCCGGAAGCTTGAAGCGCTGAAAAACGCGGGCGTGACCCGCATCAGCATCAACCCACAGACCTTTTCGGACGCGGTGCTGGAACGCATCGGGCGGAAGCACACCGCCGCGGAAACCGTCGAAAAATATCGGCTGGCCCGTGAACTGGGCTTTGACAATATCAACATGGACCTGATCGCGGGGCTGCCCGGCGACACGCCGGAGGGCTTTGCCGCCACGCTTGACAGGGCGATTTCCCTCGCCCCCGAAAACGTCACCGTCCACACCCTCGCGCTGAAACGGTCGTCGGAGCTGTCTTCGGAAAACAGAGCGCAGTCGGTGGGGTGTCAGGACGCCGCCCCCTACGGGACGCCGGAAATGCTCGCCTACGCGTCGAACGCCCTTCCCACAGCGGGCTACGCCCCCTATTATATGTACCGCCAGAGTAAATCGGCGGGGAATCTGGAAAACGTGGGCTGGACAAAGCCCGAACGCGCCTGTCTTTACAACGTCTACATGATGGAGGAGCTCCATTCGGTGCTGGCGGTGGGCGGCGGCGCGGTCACCCGGCTGGTGGATCAGCAGGACGGGCGCATCGCCCGGGTGTATAACTTCAAATATCCCTACGAATACATCGGCCGCTTTGAAGAACAGAGCGAGCGGAAGCAGGAGATCGTATCGTTTTACAAAGGGCAGCGCGGCACTTCAGTGCCGCTGTGAGGGGAAAGCTGCATCACGCAGCACGTAATATATGTTGTCGCCGACTTCCGTCGGCTCATTGAATCGCAACAGAAAAACATTCAACCGGAGTGTTTTTCCTGAAAGACTTTCTGATGGGAACGGTTGATCGCAAGATCGTAACATTCTGTTACCGGGCACGCCGGACGGCGCAATGCGCCGTGCTACGCATAAGTTGTTTAAGCCTATAGCGGCACTGAGGTGCCGCGCTGCAGACGGTCTCATAATCCCCAGCCGTATCACATAGTTTAAAAAGAGAAAACATATCAAGGAGAAAGCTATGGCAGGAAGAAAGAAACAGTCGCTGCTTGACGGCGCGTTGATCCTTTCCGCCGCGATCATCGCGGTGAAGCTGATCGGCGTGTTCTTCAAGCTGTACGTCACGCTGAAGATCGGCTACGACGGCAGAGGATATTACGCTACGGCGTATAACATCTACACGCCCATCTATTCCATTGCGCTGGCCGGGTTCCCCACCGCCGTTTCAAAGATGGTGGCGGCCAAGGCGGCGGCGGGTAAATACAGGGATGTGAAGGCGCTGTTCGGCATCTCCATGCGCATCTTCACCATTGCCGGCGCCGCCGGCACGGTGCTGATCCTGCTGCTGGCCTATCCCTTTACCAAGTCCATCAAATCGCTGGATTCCATCCCCTCCGTGCTGGCCATCGCGCCCTCCATGTTCTTCTGCTGCGTCATGTCCGGCTACCGGGGCTATTATCAGGGCCTGCGGGATATGACCCCCTCGGCCATTTCACAGGTGCTGGAGGCCGGCGGCAAGCTGGTGTTCGGCTGGCTGTTGATCAATTCTGTCATGGCGGGCGGCGCCTCCTTTGCGGATAAACTGCCGGTGCTTCGGGATTTCGTCACGGACGCGGGGCAGAGCTACGCCTCCGCGGCCGCCATCATGGGCGTCACCATCGGTTCGCTGATGGGGCTTTTGTATCTGATGTTCCGCCACATGCTGATCGGCACCGGCATTCCCGGCAGCGCCATCCGCAGAGCGCCTCACGCGGCCAGTAAGAGTGCGCTGACCCGTGAGTTCATCGCCATCGCCATCCCCATCGCCGTCAGCGCCCTCGTTTCCAATATCACCACGCTGATCGACAACTGGACGGTGCAGAACCGCCTGCAATACGTGCTGGACGCCAACTACGGCGCCATCGCCGCCATGTACCCCGGCATTGTCTCCGCCAGAGGCTTCACGGCGGAGCTGACGGAGCCCTTCAAGGCCTATCTGTTCGGCAGCTACGATACGGTGCTGGAGATCAAAAATATCGTTCCCACCTTCACCGTGACCCTGGGGCTTTCCGCCATTCCCGTCCTCAGCGAAGCGTGGGTCAACCGGGATAAGAAGACCATCCGCAGGTCTGTCAACTCCGTCATCCGTCTGACCATGCTTCTGGCCATGCCCGCGGGCATCGGCATGGCGGCGCTGTCCAAAGAGATCCTCTACCTGCTCTACGGCACGTCGGAGGCCAACGCGCCCGCCATCCCCTATATCGCCCCTATCCTGACCATGTACGGCATTTCCGTCATCTTCCTGGCGCTGAACCAGCCCATCACCAACATGCTGCAGGCCATCGACCGTATGGACGTGCCCATCAAGGCCATGGCCATCGGCGCCACGCTGAAGATCGTGGCCAACTACCTGCTGGTCAGCATTCCCGCCATCAACATCCGCGGCGCCGTCATCGGCTCGCTGCTGTGCAACATCGTGATCGACGCCTACGGCATGATCGTGCTGCGCCGCGACGCGCGGCTGCGCTTCAACTACCGGGCGCTGTTTCTCAATCCGCTGCTGTGCGCGCTGGCCTCCGGTCTGGTGGCGTTCATCATCAGCAAAACGGCCAACCTGTTTATCAAGGATACGGTCATGGCGCCCTCCTTCCTGTGCGCCCGCAACGTTGTGACCGTGATTTCGGTGCTGGCTGCGGCGGCGGTTTACGTGTTTGCCCTGTTTTTCACCCGTTCTATCCGTAAACAGGACATTTTATCCCTTCCTATGGGAGAAAAAATCGCAAAAGTACTTGAAAAACGTGGAGTTATAGGGTAAAATACCGTAGGAGCATTAAGAACTGCGCTCCCTTTCCGAAAAAGGTAAAAAAATGAAAGATAAACATGATTTCAAGGACCGTTACGACTGTAACGATTTGATGGATATCGTCCGGATTCTGCGCGCGCCAGGCGGCTGCCCCTGGGACAGGGAGCAGACCCACGAGAGCATCAGGAAGAACTTTATTGAGGAAACCTACGAGGTCATCGAGGCGATCAATAAACAGGAGCCTGCCATGCTGCGCGAGGAATTGGGCGACGTGCTGCTGCAGATCGCGCTGCACTGCCAGATGGAGCAGGAGCAGGGACACTTCACCTTTGACGACGTCTGTGACGAGATCTGCAAAAAGCTGATTATCCGCCATCCCCACGTCTTCGGCGACGTGACGGCGGAAACCACCGAACAGGTGCTCACCAATTGGGACGCCATCAAGATGCAGACCAAGCAGCAGAAGACCACGACGGAATCCATGGCCTCCGTGCCCCGCGAGCTGCCCGCTCTGATGCGCGCCCAGAAGCTTCAGAAAAAGGCCGCCAAGGTCGGTTTTGACTGGGACGACGCCACCGGCGCGCTGGACAAGATCCGGGAAGAGACGGACGAGCTGGAGGAAGCCATGGTGGGGAAAGACCCCGAAGCCGTGGCGGATGAGTTGGGCGACGTGCTGTTCTCCGTGGTCAACGTGGCGAGATTCGCCGACGTGGACGCCGAGGAAGCGCTGACCGGCGCGACGGACAAGTTCTATCGCCGGTTCGCTTTGGTTGAACAGATGGCGAAGGAGCGCGGCATGGATATGA
>CAMVNL010000324.1 GCA_947168785.1 uncultured Clostridia bacterium
TGTGCCCTGTCACTTTCTTGCGCCGAAACGCAAAACGGAAGAAAGACCGCCGGTGATGATCTGCCTGCAGGGCCATTCCACCGGCATGCACATCTCGCTGGGGCGCACCAAATACCCGGAGGACGACGGCGCCTTTGAGGGGGAACGGGACTTTGCGCTGGAGGCCGTCCGGCGGGGCTTTTGCGCCGTGGCCATGGAACAGCGCTGCTTCGGCGAGCGGGGCGGCACCCCCCGGCCCGACTGCTACGGAACCGCCATGACCGCGCTGCTTTCAGGCCGCACGCTGCTGGGCGGCCGCGTATGGGACGTGATGCGGCTGATCGACGTGCTGGAAGCGCAGTTTGCCGACGTGTGCGACGCGGAAAGGATCTATTGCTGCGGCAACTCCGGCGGCGGCACCGCCACCTTCTACGCCGCGGCGCTGGAAACCCGCATCAGGGGGGCCATCCCCTCCTGCGCATTCTGCACCTTTGAAGGCTCCATCGGCGCCATGTACCACTGCTCCTGCAACTACGTGCCGGGCATTCGGAAATACTTTGACATGGCGGAGCTGGCAGGCATGATCGCCCCCCGCCCCTTAGTGATCGTCTCCGGCGCGCAGGACGGGATCTTTCCCCTGACCGGCGCGCAGAGCGAATTTGAATCAGTCAAAAATACGTATTACGCCAACAGCGAGCACCCGGAAAACACCGTCCATGTGATCGGCGACGGAGGCCACCGCTTTTACGCCGCCCCCGCATGGGAGGCGTTTTTGGCGCTGCTGCACAAATAACGCCCCCTGCAATATGCAATCAAAGCGCTTCGTATGCAGCATTTTTTCGTTTTTTGTGAATAAAAATGCGCCATTGGCGGTTTTTCGGATGCTTTCACTTTAAATCTTTACAACAATTTGTCATAAATGTAAATATTGTAGCCCGCAGAAAAAAAATGCTTGCAAATAAAAAATAATGGTGTTAATATAATGATGCAGATACATGTATGGTTATCTGACGTGAATAATGAAAGTGAGGTGCCACAAATGTTTGACAATTCCGCTAAGCTTGATCAGATCAATGCTAATCTGACCGGTTTCTTCCAGGACGTCGTTAAGTTCATCGAAGAGGTTTG
This sequence comes from uncultured Clostridia bacterium, assembly GCA_947168785.1. Lineage (GTDB taxonomy): Bacteria > Bacillota > Clostridia > Oscillospirales > Acutalibacteraceae > RUG806. Next base: position 1,108 of record CAMVNL010000324.1, read on the forward strand.
GAACACTCTGAAGAAGTTCTTCAAGCTGACCGACGCTGAGCCCGAGAAGCCCCTGTACGAGGAAACGACCTGAGGTTAATTGAAAACACAATTAATCTGCAAAACTCTGATTTTATTTAAAGAAAAGAGGTGCACACTACAATGCTCGACAATTTCAAGTTTGATAACATCGTTGAGGCGATCGGCAACATCTCCGCTCTGATCAAGAAGTTCGCTGATATGCTGAAGGCTTTCGTGGCCAGCTGGAAGAAGGTTCCCACCGCCGCCAACAAGACTTCTACTGACGCTTAATTGATTGTTTTATTTTATTGAAGAAAAGAGGTGCAACGATAATGACGACTGAACAGTCCACCAATTTCATCAATTGGTTCAGAGATATCATTCTGAGACTGGAAGACTTCTTCCATCAGATCCAGGCTTGGTTCGAAGGCACGATCATGCAGCAGGATTGGTACAAAAACCTGATGACCGAAACTGACGCCAAGACGGAAACGAACGGTTAATTTGATTGCTTTTTGCTTTTATCTTTTTTGCAGGAGGTGACAATTAGAATGGACGAAATCAAGAACAAGGTTCCGACCCATGAAGAACTGAGAGCTATTATCGTTAAGATCGCTGAATTTTTCAAGGCGTTCATCGCGATTTTTGATGATCTGAAGGCAGGCCTCGGCGAGACTTTCAGCGAGTATAAGAGACAGTACTAATTGATTAGTTTGTCTTTTGTCCTATAATTTATTTAATAAATTATGCATAATTAAAAAAGAGCTCCTTTACGGGGCTCTTTTTTGTTGTGTTCAAAGTGTTGATCCGGAAAGAACGGTACTGTAAAATGGCATTTTATTTAGGTCTGCACAGATTTTTGTGGGATACAGCATTTAGAGTTGTCCGGTTGTTTGCTCAAATGCAGAACCTGAACCTATTTCGGGCAGCGCGGCTGCCAACAGCCGCACCGCCGAAGGCGGATGATTGATATAAACAACATAATGATCCAACGTAAATATCACACTATGACGCTCATCGGAATCGCATTGCGGGCGGGCAAAATCGCCGAAGCGCCGCCTGTGGCGGATGAAGCGAGGCGGTTTTGGTGAGCAAATACAGAGGATTGCGAAGCGCTCCAAGCGAGCAAGCCGACAATATTTGCGAGGGAAAGCTGATCCGCGCTACATTTTTACGCCTGCGGTGCGCACAACTAAATGACATTGCTGTGGGCAGCCCCGCTGCCGAATGGGACAGATCTTTGCATAAAGGAAAGCTATCATCAAAGCCCAATCAGTCCGTATAATCATAGACAAGCAGCGCGGCGGCGCCGACGGCCAGTCTGGTGGTCTTATACAGCGAATCCATACTGGTGTTTTCCAGCACGTCGTAATACGTATGGATCTGCGCCGGGGCGGCCAATCCATCCTGGCTGCCGTAGCTGTGAGAGGGGTTGATCTCCCGCCAGGACAGGGTAATCGTGGGGACCCCATTATTATCAAAGGGAATCAGATCGTGCAGGCCAGCCGCCACAGGCGAACGGTAAGCGTATTCCCCACAGCTGCCGAAAATCGACTTGGCCTCGTCCACGGCCCGACTGGGCTTGTTGGCAGGGGCGTTGGAGCCGTAGGCGGACTTTGTGCTGACCGTCAGATAGTGTTTGGTGCTGTTGTCAAAGTGGGCGGACATATCCACGTTGAACACCGCCACGTGCCGGTCAAGGGAGGCGGGTGAATAATGATTCACGTACCGGTAGGCGCCGTAGTAGCCCAGCTCCTCACAGCCCGTGAACAGGAAGCGCACCTCCACGCCGAAATCGGTGTTCAGGCTTTTCAGCACGCGGGCAACCTCCAGAATGGTACACAACCCGGAGGCGTTGTCCACCGCTCCCCTGCCCTCATGATAGGAATCATAATGGGCGACGAACAGGATGATATCGGGATTGGGCACGGCGGTGGTAATTTTCGTGTAGACGTTGTAGGCCTGCACACCGTTGCAGTAGAACCCGTCCTGCCAGATATCCTTTTCCGCAAAGCCGTTATAGTGAAGAATGCGCTTGACCCGGTCTTTGGCGATGGTAAAATTATCAAACGTGTACCAGCGGGAACCGATCTGCTCGGTAAAGATCTTCATGTTGTCCAGCAGCTCCCAATCGCTGACCATCCCGATCAGCTGCCTGGCATATTCCGCTCTGGTCGGCTTCACGTAAACGGGTTCCGTAGGCGGCTCTTCCGTCGTGGGCTCCGGCTCGGTCTCCGGCTCGGTCTCCGGCTCGGTCACCGGCGCGGGATTGTCGTCAAACAGGCCGATGGAATGGCGCAGCACCAACCGCGCGTCGCCGGGGGTGATATCGCCGCTGTCGTCCATATCGCAGAAGGGCAGACGTTCCGGAGCGAGCGCTTCAAGCTGGACGGAATGGCGCAGCACCAGCCGCGCATCGCCGGGCGTTACCTTGCCATCCCCATCCGCATCG
>CAMVNL010000325.1 GCA_947168785.1 uncultured Clostridia bacterium
ATTCATGGAGGCCGTTAACGCAACAGCCCCGAATTCAATCGACAGAAAAAGACTGATGAAAGACGGGTGAGCGCGGATGGCGCGACTGTTTTTCCGCCCGAACGGAACCGGACGGCGGTAATCCCCACTCACTGATCATCTATGGTATCTCTTTAGTGTAGTCTTTAGTGTAGTCTTTAGTGTTGTGTCCGGTTTTTGGTATGCCCCCTTCCGGTTTTTGGTATGCCCCCTTCTGTTTTTTGGTATACCTCATTCCGTTTTTTGGTATGGGGCAGACTGATTTTTGATATGGGGGTTGGCCGGTTTTTGGTATAGGGCCGATGATTGATGATGAACAGCACATGCCCGTATCACAGCGCATTGCCGCCCGTCAGCACCTGTCCAGCAGCTCACGCAGGCCGTCGTAAAACCGATAAAACGACTGCGCGGTTTCGCCGATTCCCACCCAGCTCATATGGTGCTTGTCCTCCACCGGCATCTCATACCATACGCCGGGAACGGGCGTTTCCCCCTCCGTATAGTCCCGGGCTGGCTGCCCGAAGGGCGCGCCGAGGCATTTCACGTTGACAATGCCGTCCGATGGCAGCCAGCTGTCGTCAAAGCCGAATTCCTTCAGCTTTGCGGGGCGGTAGCGGCCGATGACGGTGCTCCACAGCTTCAGGATCTTCCGCATGTTCCGGTCGGGGACCTGGCGTCCTTTTCCGTCGTCATGGGTACGGCAGCAGCGGAAGGCAAAATAGTACGTCGCCGGGGAGGGCTGCATTTCCCGGTTGATCCGCGCCGCGTAGGCCACCTGCAATTCATGCCCCACGTTATCCAGCTTCTGCGCGGTCAGGGCCCTGACGCCCTTCCGCCGGACTGACAGGGATGGCTGCGGGCGGCCCGCGCCGGGCCGACCCATGATCTCCCACTGGTCGGTATGGAAATCCAGCAGTCCCATCAGGGGCGTGCCGGCCGCCAGCGCGTTGGCGGAATAGATGGCGGCGGCGAGCAGTCGGATGCCCTTTTCCCCGAAAAAATCCGCAAAGGTGGTGCCGTTGTTGGCCCCGCTGAGGGTCACGACGGCGCGGACGAAGTGATGACCACCGGCAAACAGCGGGGAAAGCGCCGCCGGATCGGTGGCCTCGCGCTCTTCCCTGCTGCCGTTGACCAGCAGCTCCGCAAAGACGATGGCGGTAGGGCCGCCGAAGGAATGGCCGATCAGGTCGATCACCGCATGGGGACCGGCCTGCCCCAGGTCCTTCATCACCCCCGGATAGGTCCTGCCGAAGCGCTTATGTCCGTAAACCTGGCTGTGGCGCTTGCCGAAATCCACCGTGCCGCCCACCAGATACGCCCACAGCTCGCAGGCGCGGTCCCACGCGGAGGTAAAGGGGCCCAGCGACGGGCAGCAGACCTCGACCCCCCGTTCCCGCCAATAGGCGGCAAGATCCCGCTCCCCGGTGCCCTTTTCTCTCTTCCATGACCGTTCTCTCCCCTTCGCCTATTTCAAAGATAGGTAATTCTTACAAGTCATCATACCCGCTTTCGGTCAAAATGTCAATCAATTTTCTATTGAGAATTGCGGATAGCTGTGATAAAATGGTTTTAATAAAAAAAGGGGGTATTGTATGGTTTCCGCAAAAAACGTGCTGACTTTCGTATTTTTCGCGCTGTTCCTGGCGGCCTCCGCCGTGCATCTGTGGGACAGCTGGCGGGATAACGGCAAACGGCGCAAATACACCAAGCCCATGCTGCTGATCTTTCTGCTGCTGTTTTACTGCTGCGCCGCGAAGCACTTTTCGTGGGTGCTGGCGGCGGCGCTGCTGACCAGCTGGCTGGGGGACGTGCTGCTGATGCCCAGCGGGGCCAAGTGGTTCGTTTCCGGCGGCATCAGCTTTCTCATCAGCCATCTGCTGTTCATCTTCGTATATCTGCCGCAGGTGACATGGTCCTCCGTGATCTGGTGGATCGTCATTCCCGCCGCCGTTCTTTACTACGGCGTTTCCGTCAGGGTGACGCTTTCGGTGAAGGACAACATGGAGAGCAAGGCCATGCTGGCGCCCATGATCCTCTACCTGCTGATCAACAGCACCATGAACCTCTTTGCCATGGCGCAGCTGATGTCGCTGAAAAGCGCCGGCGCGGTGGTGGCCTATCTCGGCGCGGTATTCTTCTTCCTCTCCGACTGCACCCTCTATCTGGTGCGCTACCACTCCAACAAGGATCTGATCTTCAAAAAGCATTTCACCGTCATGTTCACCTACCTGCTGGGCGAGTGCCTGATCACGGTGGGCATGCTGATGACGCAGGGGAGCTTTTAGTTCTTGTTTTTTGGGCCTTTTGACACCTATCGCTTGTTTCAAAAAAGGCCATTTTGGCACTTATTCTCAATAAACAAAGTGCCAATTTGGCACCATTTCTCTTGACTATACAGTGTCACCGTGGTACACTATGATTGAGGTGACAACCGATGAACTTAAAGCAGCTTCGAAAGGAAAAAGGACTGACGCAGGAAAAATGCGCGGCATATCTTGACATTCCGCTTCGCACCTATAAACGATATGAAGCAGATGAAAGCAAAATCGATCCGATCAAATATCAGTATATCCTCCGTCGGCTGAACGAATTCGGCTTTATTGATGAAGAACACGGCATGCTGACGCAAGAGCAGATCAGAACGATTTGCGGAGCTGTTTTTCAGGATTACCCGGTGGACTATTGTTATCTGTTCGGATCTTACGCCAAAGGAAAAGCAACAGAGACCAGCGACGTTGACCTGCTCGTCTCCATGCCGGTCAACGGCTTGCTGTATTACGAACTGCTTGAACGCCTGCGTGAACAGCTGAAGAAAAAAATCGATCTTCTCGACGTTTCTCAACTGGAAAAGAACCCCGCCTTGATGCGTGAAATATTGAAGGACGGCGTCAGAATTTATGGATAACAAAAAAAACGACCGGTATTATCTTGAAAAGATCATTGTCGATCTGGAATTCGTCGTTGCCCATACCGCAGGAAAAACAAAAGATGATATCGTCTCCGACGAGCTGCTTATCGACTCCGTCATGTTCCGGATCATTCAGATCGCGGAAAACAACAACAGACTTTCCGACGGATTTAAAGCAGCTCACAAAGAAGTGCCGTGGCTTTCCATTAAGGGTATGCGGAATATCATCGTGCACGATTACGGATACGTCGATCTGACCATTGTCTATGATACGGTTTCCAAGGGCATTCCGGACATGCTGGACAAGCTTCGCCTGATCCGGAATGACCTGTCACCACAGTAACAAAATATTGAAAGGAGCCCTCTTATGAAATACGTTTTCATCGTCAATCCCCGCGCGGGAGATACCGACCGCGTACAGATGATCCGCAGCGCCGTCGCCGGACTGCCGGAAAAGGCCGACTGCGAGATCTACGCCACCAAAGCGCCCCGGGACGCCACCGCCTACGTGAAGCAGTGGTGCGACGACCACCCGGGGGAAGAAGTCCGCTTTATCGCCTGCGGCGGCGACGGCACCGTCAACGAGGTGTTCTCCGGCGCGGCGGGCAGAGAGAACGTCAGCGTCTC
>CAMVNL010000326.1 GCA_947168785.1 uncultured Clostridia bacterium
AACCGCGCAGGGAAACCGGCTTTACCAGCGGTCTCCCTGCGCTTTTTATTTATCCGAGTAGCATTCTTATCCGGCACTTTTTTCGCCTTGCAGCAAACAAAAACGGGGCCAAGCCCGCCGAAAAAGAATGATACCATTCCTTGATCAAGCTTACCTGCAGGTTTCCACCTTCCTGATGATCAAAGTCCCGTCCCTGAAGGTTTCCTGGCAGGGCAATACTCCCGATCTGGCAACGGCGTCCATTCCGGATCTGAGCAAGCGCCTTGTTCCAGCGCGGAGGTGGAAGAGGGAGGGCAGTACCCGGTTCTTTTGCCCGCAGCGCCGGGAGTAAGAGAAATGTAAGAATATTGTAAAACAATTGGGCCGATCCGGGGATATACAGGCCCTGGTTTTCGTGTTATACTGAAGCTGTATCATTATGCGGAAAAGGCCTTGCCGCCGGACACAGGCGCGGCGCGCTCTTTTCCCGCGGCACACAACGTTTTTTGTTTTTCTCCCGGAATGCGGATGTATAAATACAAGCAAAAGAACGATTTTCTTTTCTGCTGTCAAGGGTTTGTTTTGATTCACAGAAGGGCCGTGAGTGCGGCAATCTATGATCGCCAAGGAAGAGGGATGTTCATGAACACATGGATGAAAAAGCTGCTGTGCAGCCTGCTGGGCGTGATGGTACTGCTGGGGGCGCTGTGCGTTTCCACGCCGGCTTACGCGGCGGGGGCGGCCAAGGGGCCGGCGGAGGGAGTGCGGGACATTGCCGTATTCCTGCCCTATTATGGAGCAAAGCGCGATTTTTTTGTTAATGAGTCACATCTGGGAAAGCTCCTTTCAGATTATACGGGCGGGGAACTGAAAATATATAAAGGAACGGACGCGACTATCGACGCGCTCGCTTCCGCCGTGGAAAGCTGCGCCGTGGTGATCATCGGATCTCATGGTTTAAATGGTAGTATCGGCCTTCGGACCGACAAAGGGCTGACGAATGCCGACAAAAACGGCCATGCCAGCAATTGGGGAAAAGACGGCGGCAGTGATTGCAGCGATACATTTTGGGGCGTAGACGGCACCGCCATCACCAACCACATGACAAAGGACGCGCCAAACAATCTGGTGCTGCTGTGCGCCTGCCAAGGATTGAAGAGCAGCCGCATGTGCGCCCCGCTGCTCGATCGCGGGGTTTCGGTGGTCATGGGCTTCTCAGAGTCTTCTTCCTGTTTCGGCAATAACGCCTTATCCACGGCATTCATAGAATCTCTTTGCGAAGGCAATACCGTGGCCGAAGCCTTCAGCGCCATGCAGCAGGAGATCGGCAGATGGGATAGCGTTTTTGTAAATTATACACTCCAGATGGCTAAGGACAGCAAAGTCGCATTTCCTTTTATCGCTTCCGAGGAGGACCCTTATCCCGGCGTGGGCCATGTAAACCAGGTGCAGACGGTCAAAAGCGGGTGGCGGCTCCCGCTTAACACCTATTCGATGCAGAGACTGATCCTGTCGTTGGGAAGCGGCATTGGACAAAAGGCGGTTGCCATTAACTGCAAGCAGGCGCAGATCATTTCCGGCGCCTTGCCGCAGGGAGTCAGTTACAGCGTTTCGGACGATGGCGTGCTGTATCTGACCGGAAAACCAACCAAAACGGGGTATACAGTAACCAGTTTCAGAATCGTGACAAAAAGTAATAATACGCTCATTAGAAATATAGCCCTTATGGTGGTTGACGAATCCAATGTGATCGAGCTGCCGCTGAAAGAAGTGACCTATACCGCGCAAGACCGGGGAGAATCCGGTACAAGCTACAGATTCAAAAAAACATCCGATTATTATGAAATCCCGTTGGAATTCACCGATGAAACGGTTTCCAATTTCGCCATGCGGGTGCACGAAGGCGCTTTGCCCCACACCCTTTATTATGATATGGGACTGGCGCGGAACAACTGGCATATCCGTTCAACACCGATCAACGCCAGGGAAATGGACGCCGGATATTATTACGCCACGCCTCCCGGCCGATATGACGTGACTCTCGATCTGATCACCTATCCCGACGGGAAGATTTACAGAAGGCCCGTGGCCATTATTGTCAAACCGGCCTACTCATTGCAAGAGGAGAACAGCTTCACGGCTGTACAAGGCGAACCGCTGCCAACAAGTGAATACTCGGCGAAACGAATAGGTATCTTCACTTATGAATATGGTTGGCGTTATTGGAGCGCGTCTGATATACAATCTGTCATGATTGTCAGCGGCAGTTTGCCAAAGGGCGTATATTTTTCAAGCGGCTATGACAAGCCGTTTGGGATATACGGCACGCCCGCAGAAGCCGGTGATTTTAAAGTACAGATCCGGTATACGACATTTAATAATGCGTACTATCATACCATTAACCTCCATGTGGAACCAAGGCCCCCGATCACTGGCACGGTCAAGCTGACGTATCCGGGCGACCACCCGTTTGCCGGGGAAGAGATTCAAGCCGTCCTGACGGACGTTCCCACCCCGAATAAAATCCAATGGGAACGCAGCTCTGACGGCGTGGAGTACACAGATACTACAGCCACCGGCGCAACATTTAAATCGAATCCTAACTTCACCGGGAAGTCTTACATCCGGGCGAAGGTCACGGCAACGGGATACAGCGGCGCACTGTATTCCGACGTCACCTACCTGACGGAAGCCCTCGACCTGACGGGCGGCATCGCTTATCTTTCCAGCGTGGCCGTTGGGCAGAAGTTGACGACGCAGCTGTACGGCACGCTTGGCAGCCTGTATTATGATACCGCGCCTGAAATCGTGCACCTCCAGTGGCAACGAAGCGCGAACGGCGGCGACGGATGGACGGATATATCCGGCGCTACCGAAAAGAACTATACGCCCGCCGAGGCCGACCGCTACAAGGGCGAAGTATATGGCGGAGCGAAGCAGGTCGGCAAGCTCGCATGGTCGCCCGACGCGCCGGTGAAGCCTGCGCTGAGCCTGAACAGCGGCTATGCCACTGTAACGGTGAACAACGCCAAAGCCAATCAGGAATATACCGTTTCCTATGTCTTTAACACCATCGACTGGTCCGCCGCCGTGCATCCCGACGCGGACGGCACGCTGAACCTGCCCGCCGACAGCGACCGGACCGTGTACGTTTATACCCGCCTGCGGGAAACCGGCCCCTACGAAGCGGGCAAAAAAACGGAATACAGCAAAATCTATAACGGCTATGTGACGTCGCTGGCCGATCTGACGCTGGATCACAGCAACGAGAAGATCAAGATCGGCGATGTGATCGCGCTCACCGTCAGCCCGCTGCCGGAGGACTTCTCCGGCTGGAACGACAGCTATACCGTCACCTGGTACGTGAACGGCAGCGGGGTGGAGCTGTTTGCGAACGAGGCCTGCTATATCCCCGTCACCCAGCATATGCCCTCCACCCATAAAACGGTGTATGTGAAGGGCTTCAGCCAGTCGCAGTACGTTGAGGTGGCCGTGGAGAAGCAGGTGGGCATGTCGGACGTGCGCCGGGCTTCGTGCTTCTTTGAAGTGGCCGACGCGGAGGGCAACTT
>CAMVNL010000327.1 GCA_947168785.1 uncultured Clostridia bacterium
CGTTGGTGACGCCGCACTTGTGGTCGTTGTTGCCCTGGGCTACGGCGTAGGGCACGCCGGAAGCCTCCAGCACCTGGAAAATGGGGTCCACCGCCGCTTCAATGTTGGCCAGCGTCTTTTCCGCGTCGATCACGCCTTTGACGTCCTTCACCACCACGCCTTCCCGGCCGGGTTCGTCGTCCACCCCCACGTCGCCGATGCGGCTGTCCTCCACCACGTCGCCGGTAAAGACGATCAGGTCGGGGTCGGCCTCCTCAATGGAGCGCTTCAGCAGGTTCAGCATGTCCCATGAGGGGTGGTGGTCGTCTTGGGTGTCGGTGATGTGCAGGATCCGGAACGTTCCGTCCGCCCGGAAGGAAAGGGGAGCGGGCGTTTCGACGGCGAAGGCCGGCGTCAGCAGCGTCAGCGCGAGCAGCGCCGCCAGCAGAACGGATACAATTTTTTTCATGTTGCCTTTCTCCTTTGAAAAACGCCCCGTCCTTTTTACGGCGGGGCTTGTTGGTTATCAGTTTGCCGACGAAGCGGCCGCGGCCTGTCTCGCCAGCACCGCGTCGATGATCAGCACCACCGAAAGCACGTTGACGGGGTCGGTCCCCTGCGCCGCGTCGATCTCATAGGTGTCGCCCCAGGAGAACCATTTCTTGGAGATCGTCGCAACCGTGCCGCTGCCGGATGTGATGGTGTAGGAATGGTCGGTGAAATTGCCCTGTACGGTCCACCCGAAGGCCGGGATCTCATACCGCGCTTTCAGAATCGACAGCTTCTTGACCACCTCGGCGATATCGGCGCCGCCCCGGGCAATGAAGTATTTCGGCAGGAAGGAGAACACCTTTTCGTGGATAAAAGCCGTCTCGTTGCCGTAAATGTCGTAGATGTGCAGTTTTTTGCCGAAGGAGATCAGCTCGCCCTCCACCCGGTAAACGTCCTCGCCGAAGGCGTTATAGACGCTGAACTTGTCCTTCCACGAAAAGACCTTTTGCTTGATATACAGTTTCGGCATCGTTTATTCCACCTTTACATCAGTACAGGAAAGAGAACAGTGAGTGCAGGAAGGCCAGCAGCATGTCAAAATACTTGCGCAGCTTTTTCAGCAGGCTGAACGCTTCGTTCTCTTCATAGCCGTAGCCCGGCAGCGTGACGCTCACGTCGGAGGGGGCGGGATCCCTGGTGAAATCGTTGACGATGGGGGAGACGGCGTACAGCAGAATGTACTCAATGCCGTCCGATTTTGACACGGTCTCCGCCGTCAGCTTCGTCAGTGCGTCCGGCACGTTGACGGGCAGATTGACCTTTGTCAGCGCCCAGGTCAGCAGCTTGTGGTAATCCTCCTCCGAAAGGGGCTCCAGCGCGTAGTTGAGCGCCGCGCCCAGTCCGTTGAACGCCGCCTGGCCGACGGTGGAATAGACCGGGTAATTTTCGTCGCCCGCACAGTGGGCCGCATAGATCTCACAACCGATCTCCAGCAGGTTTTTGTATTCCGTCTCCGGGATCGCGAAACCGTAACCGGCGGCGATACCCTCCAGACTCAGGGGCTGTTCCTCGCCCTCCGCAGCGGCGGGGGCGTACAGGGGCATGGTGATGGCCTCCGCCAGGCGCGGGACCGCCTTTTCCAGCAGCGCAATGATATCCGCGTCCTTTTCCGCGTCCAGCTTTGCCACGGCCTTGATATAGCCGGGGGTGATGAAGGTCACGATCTGTTTATAAGAGCCCTCCATGAACATTTTCTTGGCGTACGCCCGGAAATCCTGCTGCAAAAGCTGCGCCGCCTCTGCGCTGAGCCCCTCCGGGATCAGGCTGCCGTCCACGGACGTGATATATTTCGTGTCGATCTGTACGCCCTCTTTGCCGAAGACGGCGGTGCGGTAGCAGGCGGGGTAGGTGGTCAGCGCGCCGGAGGCGATATCGTAAACGACGCCGTTGCTGTTGGCGTACTCCCCGATATCCAGCTCATGGGTGTGGCCGCTGAAATTGTACTTGACGCCCCATTCAATGAATTTGTCGGCTATGTTCCACTTCTTGTCGATGACGGAGGTGTGGACCACCTGCTGTACCGTGTAGTGGGAAAACAGCGAGAAGTGGGTAACGGTGACGACCTTTCTGCCGTCCTTCTTCGCCTGCTTCACCTGCGCTTCGGTCCAGTCCATCAGGGCCTGGTTGACGTTGTTGGAGTCGATGGCGATCAGCCGGTAGCCGTCGCCCAGATCCGCGGTGTAAGAGGCGGAGGCTTCATCCACGGCCAGCGCCTTGTCGTAGCCGACGTTGGCGTAGGCTTCTTTGAACTGCGCCGTCGTGCTGTGCATCAGGTCGTGGTTGCCGATGACGCACAGGACCGTTTTGCCGCTGGACTGCTCAAAGGCTTCCAGCTTGGCGGCGATGGCGGCCGCGTCCTCCGGGGAGCCGGTGTCGGAGATGTCCCCGGTGACGATCACATATTGACTGTCGTTGGCGGCGGCCTGTTTCAGGAATTCATCCACGATGGCGGCGGATTCCGCCGTCATTTTGCCGTTGGAAACGGTGTGGCCGAAGGGATTATCCGCCGTGCTCTTCGTGATGGGTTTGGTGGTATCCGCCAGCGAGTGGTGAACGTCCGTCACCACCGTCAGTTTCAGGTCGGCGTCCGCCGCGGAGACGGCGACGGTGAGCGTGCCGAGAAGCATGACTGCCGAAAGCAGTACCGCGCATATTTTTTTCATAACTGCAGCTCCTTTCCTTCGTTAAAACGGGATTATCAGGGGATCCGTTTATTTTACCAGCTCAATGGTATAGACGGAATTGGTGTACCAGGCGTTGGTGATGAAGTTGCGGGGGCGGATGACGACCTCGTCGTCGTAGACCTCCAACTGCATGCCGGTGCCGAAGACCGGGTCGCCGAAGGAGTTGACCAGGCCGTAGGTGGGCAGGCTGATGTAGGTGACGCCGTTGACCGTCTCCACGCAGGAGATGTTGTATTTCTCGTCCACCGCGTTGCTCTTGATGCCCGCGTGCATGTGGCCGCTGATATAGAACACGTTGTCGTATTTTTCCATCACGGTCTTTACGTCGTTCTTGCTCAGGTCGATGCCGCTGCCGGGCCAGATGATCTCCTGCCCGTTCATGCCGTCCACCGGCCAGTGGCAGACCACAAAGGCGGGCTTGCCCTCCGCGGTGGCGGAGGCCAGTTCGCTGTCAAGGAAGGCCAGCTGCTCCTCGCCCAGGTCCAGGTCGTCCCAGTGGCCGCCGTCGTAGCAGATATCGCCGATGACGATGAACTTGTAACCGTTTACCTCATAGGTATAATAATTGTCCTCCGCGTTGATGCCGAGGTATTCGTTGTTGTATCTGATGTAGTTGGCCTTGGCCTCCTCCCGGGAGATGTCCGTCACGTCACGGTCGCCGGCGTGGCCGATGTCGTGGTTGCCCGCGCAGGAGATGACCGGCGCAGGGCTGAACTTGTCAAGGATCTCATAATACTTGGCAAGGGAGGGTTCGTCCGCGTAGTTGGTCAGGTCGCCCGCCACCACCACGGCGTCGATGGGCGTGGCCGCGCGGGAGAGATTGCGCAGGCC
>CAMVNL010000328.1 GCA_947168785.1 uncultured Clostridia bacterium
CGGAGGCGTTGCCGGTGATGGCCACGCAGCCGATGGATTCGCCGTAGGTGGTGTTGGGGCAGCCGCCGAAGAACGCGCCGACCATGGAACCGACGCCGTCGCCCAACAGGGTCCTGTGGAGACCGGGATCTTCCAGCAGGTCTTTTTCAATGATGGAGGAAATGTTTTTATGGTCGGCGATGTGCTCCGCGAATACCACGAAGGCAACGGGAACGTAGGCCATCGCGATAGAGGCAATGTAGGTGCCATTGAGCTCTTTCAGACCGTCTTTTGCGGTGAGGAAGGTGAAGGAGGGAACGGAGAAGATCTTCATGCCGGAGAACACGCTGAAGTCGATCAGCTTGAGGGCGTCGTTGTCGGTGACGTTGCCGATGACGGTGAAGCAGGAGGCGACCGCGTAACCGGCCAGAATGCCGATGATGAAGGGGATCAGCTTCGCGGTCTTTTTGCCGTAGACGGAGCAGATCATAACGACGAAGAGGGTGATGATGCCCACCAGAATGGCAATCAGGGGATTGGCGGAAGAAGCGCCGTCCACATAGTATTTACCCACCTGCAGGTCGTTGATGGCGGCGCCGGCAAGGGATAGACCGATAAGGGCGACCGTGGGGCCGATGACCTGCTTGGGCATCAGCTTGTCGATCCATTTGACGCCTGCCACCTTCACGGCGATGGCGATCACCACGTAAACGAGTCCGGCCAGAATAGCGCCGATGATAAGGCCGATGTATCCGAGCTGAGCAGTTACGCCGCCCGCAAAAGCCGCCGCCATAGAGCCGAGGAACGCAAAGGAAGAACCAAGGAACACGGGGCTTTTGAATTTTGTGAAGAGCAGATACACGATGGTGCCGACGCCCGCGCCGAACAGTGCGGCGGACTGGCTCATGGCGTATTCTCCGGAAAGCTGTTCCGCTCCGCTGTTAACGATAACCGGAACGACAATTGTGGCGGCAAGGATTGCCAGCAGCTGCTGGAAGGCCAGTACGATCAGATGACCGAACTTCGGTTTGTCTTTGACGTCATAAACGAGTTTCATAAAAATTCCTCCATTTTTTTATATTAAAGCTTTCGCTTTAAATCCTTTATTTGTCATAAATGGCCACCGCCGTGGGGCAGCCGTCGAATTCCGGGAACGACACCTTTACGATCTCGTTCATGGACGTGGGGATATTCTTCCCCACGTAATCCGGCTTGATGGGCAGCTCTCTGTGGCCTCTGTCGATGAGAACGGCCAGCTGAATGGCCTTGGGCCTGCCGAGGGCGAATATCGCTTCTATGGCCGCCCTCACGGTGCGTCCGGTGAACAGCACGTCGTCCGTGAGAATGATTTTCTTCCCGGTCACGTCAAAACCGATCTCCGTGCCGGTCACGGTGGGAAAGTCGGCCTTTTTTTCGATGTCATCCCGGTAAAAGGTGATGTCCAGCATGCCGAAGGGGAGTGAGACGCCCTCGTTGGCGAGGATGTTTTCATGAATGATCTTCGCGATGCTGACGCCCCTTCTGCGGATACCGATCAGGCACAGGTCCTCCGTTCCGTGGTTCTTTTCCACGATTTCAAAGGAGAGTCTGCGCAGCGCGCGGCCGACGGCGGCCTCGTCCAGCAACTGGGATTTGAATGTCATCGCGATCACCTCCGCAAACGGACGAAACGCCCGGAAAAGAAAAAATCCTGCCGTTTACCGGCAGGATGCGATACGGTTCATCTGTCACGTGTCTTCTTGCCGGTCTCTCTGTACCATTCATTAAAGATCCACTGTGACATATCTTACCACGGGGCGGCAGATTTGTAAAGAGATAATCGAAAAAAATCGGAAATTCGAAATGTTCACCAAATTCCGCCGGATTCCGGGCGGTTCTGTTGACACTTTTGAGGCGTCGTCTCAGAGCATATACACGCCGGAGGCCAGCACCACGAATTCGCGCCCCTCGCTGATGATGTACTGGTAGACCGGCTCGTCGAAGCGCTTGAAGTCCTCCACCGCGAAGGTGGCAAGATCCACCCGGTTGATCTTATGGGAACCGGGATTGCACACGTACAGATAACGTTCGTCCGAGATTAGGGAGGAGGGGGAGGAGAAGGAGGGGGATTCGCCTCCGCCGATGCGCATCATCACCCGGTTCTGGGTGACGGAGTATTTGACGATCATGTCCCGCTCCGGCACCACGCTCCAGACGTATTTGTCGTCCGCGGCGCCGTCCCTGGCCGGGGCGCCCTGATAGCGGATCTCGCCGGTGCGCAGCAGGTTGCCCTTGTCGTCGAAAAGCCCCGTCTCGCCGGAGGAATAGAGCAGGAACAGCCCGCCGTTATACAGCTTCACCGTGTCGCAGGAGATGTGATCGTTCAGCTTCTCGGCGATCTTCATGTAGGCCGGGCCGAATTTCGTCAGCAGATAGGCGCTTCTGGTCACCGTCGCGATGGAGTTCGTCGCCGCGTCATAGCTGTAAAAGGAGATCTTGTCGTGTCCCGCTTCGTTTTTTTCCTTGAGGGCGAACAGAATGCCAGAGGGGAAGGGGAGCAGATCAAGGATATCAAGGCTGACGATTCGGATCATGGCGTATCATCCTGTCTGTTTTTGATTTTATAAGAGAGCATCATCAGGGAGTCGTTCAGGTGGACGTTCTCCACGTTGACCTCCGGGTGGTCCCGCTTGATATCGTAGTGGGAGAAATTCCAGAAATTACGGACGCCGCAGCCGATGAGCTGCTCCACCACGGCGGGGGCGGCGTCCTCCGGTACGCAGAGCACCGCCATATCCGGCGCGGAAGCGGCGCAGAATTCCGGCAGCATGCTGTCCGGCTGGATGGGCAGCCCTCGGATCTTGATGCCCTTATACAGCGGGTCCACGTCAAAGATACCGATGAGGCGGAACCCCCTGTCGTCAATGCTCATGTGGCCCGCGACGGCGCGGCCGAGGTTGCCCGCGCCGATCAGCACCGCGGTATAGGTCTGATCCAGCCCCAGGATCCCCGCCAGCTGCTC
Source organism: uncultured Clostridia bacterium (assembly GCA_947168785.1). Lineage (GTDB taxonomy): Bacteria > Bacillota > Clostridia > Oscillospirales > Acutalibacteraceae > RUG806. The sequence continues at coordinate 2,981 of CAMVNL010000328.1, forward strand.
GCGCAGCGCCGGCACGTTATAGCCGTAGCCCTGCTGTCCGAAGCCGCCGAAGCAGTTCAGATCCTGTCGGATCTGCGAGGCGGTCAGGCCCATTTTCCCGGCCAGCTCGCCGGAAGAGATCCGGTTGATTCCCTTTTGCTGCAATTCCCCTAAAAACCGGTAATAGCGGGGCAGCCGCCCGATGACCGATCGGGAAATAACGTTTGAATCCTTCATTTCCGTCCTCTTACCCAAGAATGGACGTCAGCGTTTCCATGACGAAATCGCCGAAGGCGGAGCAGGTGCAGCCGTCCTCGCGGCCGGTGATCTTATGGTTTTCGTCTGCCATGCAGATATCCAGCGCCTTGTCCAGCGCCTCGGACTCTTTGACAAAGCCGATATGGGACAGCAGCATGGCGGAGGCCCGCAGCATGGAGCAGGGGTCGGCGTAGGCGGCGCGGCCCTCCTTCACCATTCTGGGGGCGGAGCCGTGAATGGCCTCGAACATGGCGTAGCGCTTGCCGATGTTGGCGCTGCCCGCCGTGCCGACGCCGCCCTGGAACTCCGCGGCCTCGTCGGTGA
>CAMVNL010000329.1 GCA_947168785.1 uncultured Clostridia bacterium
GTCGGGCTTGATTTTTATTATAATGCTTGCAGCAGGCCCTACATTTGAACTTTCAACTTTTCACTTTCATCTTTTCGTTACGCCTCGCCGTAATACTCGTCCAGCACCTCCGATGCGGTTTTGGCCCAGACGATCAGGTTTTCCGGGCGGTTGCCGACGGTGCTGATGTCCTTCAGGGTAATATCGCAGGGACAGCCGTATTTCAGGCAAAGGGTCGCCGTCTCGGTGATCTCTTTGCGGATCTGCTCCGGATCGGTTTTAATGGCCACGTTGGCAGGGTTCGGCTTGCGGGACAAAACGTAGTTCCCGCCGATCTGCTCCGCGCTGGCGGCCACGTCTGCCCAGGGGCTGACGCCGATCTTACGCAGGTTGGGATAGGCTTTTTGCAGCTTATCGATCCGGTCCGACAGGGGTTCGCAGCAGCCGTAATAGGTGTAGGCGCAGCGGGCCGCCAGCGGCGCGGAATACTGCATATCCAGTTCATAGTGGTCCTCCGGTGAGATGGAGGAGAACATCTGGGCCATGGTGCGAAACCACAGGTCCTTGCAGCCGTAACTGCCGGGTGCCGATTCCTGCGGCAGCGTAACGATACCGGGGGTACAGTGCACAGAAAGGCTGCGCGGGTCGTATAGTCCCAGCGCCTCCATCTGATCCATTTCGCTCTGCATGCCCTTCGTGAAGAGCCCGATGATTTTATGAAGATATTCCGGCCGATCATAGATGTCCATTAAAATCGGTTCCACGCCACGCAGCCGCGGGATCTGGTCCCATGGCGCGTAGTAGATGCCATGGCCGCGCAACTGGACGGGAAGAATATCCCCCAGCACATCCTCGGCGAAGGCCACGTTTTTTGCGTCCACCTCAGGATGGGCGGTGATCACCGGCTCGTGCCAAGCCTCCAGGGCCTGTTCGTCCTCCAGTACGTCCTCATAGTGATGAGAGACGATCCAGTTCCGGGCGTCCACGGAGAGGGTATTCTCCTTGGCGGACAGGCCGTTGCCGGTGGAGCTGTATGATTTATACACCGGCCAGACCGGCTCGATGTAGTTGTCGCAGGCGAAATGGCGCTCCCGGAACAGCTCCGAGCGAAAATGCCACTCCATGCCCCGCAGCCAGTCGTCTTCACAGACGCAGTCCAACTCCCCGTCGATATTCATCTCAAACCAGGGGATCTCATCCATATACAGGGGCGGGCGGACGAGCTTCAGATCGTTATTGTCCTTGAAGCGCTGCCGCATACGCACATGCTTCGGGGATTCGGCGATTTCCCTGTACTGCTTTGCCAATTCCCGGATAATATTTCTTTCTTTCTGAAAATCACTCATAGCTGTATTTTCTTGATCTCTTCGGCATAATACTGCACCAGCTCGAATTTCGTGCCGGGCATCAGACGGTGGTCGGGACACGGGATAAAGCCGCCCATGGCGGAGAGGCGCTTCAGCCGCTCGATCTCCGCGTCAACAGCGGCTTTATCCTTGCGCAGGGCGGTTTTATCCATGCCGCCCACGCCCAGCATCCCCTTACCGTATTTTTTGCGGGCGGGTTCAAACTGGTCGCCCCACACGCCGATTTCAATGGGGAACATGGTATTGACGCCGTTTTCGAACCACGTGGGCAGCAGCTTTTCCGTGACGCCGTCGCAGTCAAGAGAGATCACGTCAATGCCGTATTGATGGCACAGATCATTCCGTTTTTTGTAGTGTTTAGCGCACAGCTCGTCAAACATATCGGGCGAGAGCAGCGGGCCGTTTTTGAAGCAGATATCCTCCCAATAGTGGCCGAAATCAAACTTTGCGCCGGTCTCAAGGATCGCTTTCACGCACTGGTACTGCATTTCCGCGTAGGTATCCACGATATCCGCGAACAGGTCTTCATCTTCATCGTACAGAAGATAGCTCATGCCTACGACGGAGGTCATATCACGGATGCTGCCCAGCACGCTGCCCAGATGCAGGCCGATGGGGCGGTCCCAGTCACGAGTCTCGTTGAAATGCCGGAAGTATTCCAGGTCCACCCGCTCGGGGGAATACTGCATTTTCGGACGATAGAGGGTCTCAAAGGCCTCCCGGTCTTTTAATATATAATCATCCTCAGAAGGGATGGAGGTCACCCCGGGCTTGACGCGCTCGATGACGCCGGTCCAGCTCTGAACACGACGGCTGCCGTCGGGCAGCACCTCAAGCGTCTTCGTCTCAAAACCGGGCATCAACCCGTTCCGGGCGCCGGAGGTTTTCGACCAGTTGAAATCCCACCCGATCAGCTTATCAAGAGCGATATCCTTCTCGCTGCCGTCCCAGTTGTCATGGGCAAGCTCTTCGGGAATTTTTCCCTGCCGCGCCCATTCCGCCAGCAGTTCCGGCCAGTAGCCGAAATGGACGGCCGGCATCCGGTCCACCGGCTGATAATGCAGGATATTCATGGCGCGTTCCCGGTTAGTCATAGAATGTACCTCTCGCTAAATTGTCTGTTTACAGAATCATCTTATCATATCCTTGCACCGTGTTCAAGAAAAAATCGGCAAGAAACGCAAAAAATCCCCGGACCTGTTACGGTTCGGGGATCGGGATTAAAGATTCAGCGATTAGTCGGAAACACCGATAACAACGCCGGAGCCAACGGTTCTGCCGCCTTCACGGATAGCGAAGCGGAGACCTTCTTCGATGGCGATGGGGGTGATCAGTTCAACGTCCATATCGACGTGGTCACCAGGCATGCACATCTCAGTGCCTTCGGGAAGGGTGATAACGCCGGTAACGTCGGTGGTTCTGAAATAGAACTGAGGACGATAGTTGTTGAAGAAGGGGGTATGACGGCCGCCTTCATCAGCCTTCAGGACGTAAACCTGGCCCTTGAACTTGGTGTAGGGATGAATGGAACCGGGCTTTGCAAGCACCTGGCCTCTTTCGATCTCGTTACGGGCGACGCCGCGAAGCAGGCAGCCTACGTTATCGCCGGCCTCGGCATAGTCCAGAGTCTTTCTGAACATTTCGATACCGGTAACGACGACGGAGCGCTTCTCATCGGTCAGACCAACGATTTCAACGGTCTCACCGGTCTTCAGCTGGCCACGCTCAACTCTGCCGGTAGCAACGGTACCACGACCGGAGATCGTGAACACGTCTTCAACAGGCATAATGAAGGGCAGGTCGGCCAGACGGTCGGGAGTGGGGATATAGTTGTCGACAGCATCCATCAGTTCCCAGATGCACTTGAGCTCGGGAGCGTCGGGATCGTTGCCGTCATACTCCAGAGCCTTCAGAGCGGAGCCCTGAATGATGGGCGTATCGTCGCCGGGGAACTCATACTCGTCGAGGGTCTCACGGATTTCCATTTCGACCAGCTCAAGGAGCTCGGGATCGTCAACCTGATCGCACTTGTTCATGAAGACGATGATATAGGGCACGCCGACCTGACGGGCAAGAAGCAGATGCTCTTTGGTCTGGGCCATGGGGCCGTCGGTCGCAGCGATAACCAGGATCGCGCCGTCCATCTGCGCAGCGCCGGTGATCATGTTCTTGATATAGT
>CAMVNL010000330.1 GCA_947168785.1 uncultured Clostridia bacterium
ATATTATTACTTCGGCAATTAAATAATTTGAATGATAAACGACGGTTTTATGATTGCCGAAGTAATATTTCGCCATGTTTTTTGCCGTAAAACGGCAAAAAACGGCGTTATGATCGTTTTATTAATGCGGCAGCACAACCTTTCTTATTTCCAACTATTTAATTGCCGCATTAATAAAAAACAACCCCGGCGGGGGCTTGCGGACAAAAAACGGATTATGATAAACTAAACCGGTAAAACAGAAAGGAGTTTATTGTTATGGCATGTTTTGTTGTTCCCGGAACCGAAGCGATCGTTGTGACTGCCGCCGCGGTTCTGCTGAAAAAGTATGAACAGAACAGAGCGCAGATGAAGCTGCATTCCGACGGCGCTTCTGCGGAAGCACCGGTCAAAACCGGATTCGCCAGAAAGCTGTTCTGGCTGGCCGACCTTCTGTGGGGCGGCGTTGTTCTGTTGGCGTTCGAGCATCTTTGGCACGGCGAGGTGGTCCCCTTCTTCCCGTTCCTGACCGCGGCGACCGAGGGATCGGCGGCGGTCTCGGAAATGCTGAGCGAGATGGCCTCGGTGGGCGTGCTGATGGCGGTACTGGTCACCGTGATCTGGGCCGCGATGGTGCTGGTTTCCGCGGCTATTGAAAAACGCCCGGCCGCGAAAAAAGCGGAGGCAGGCGCATGACGCTGCTGATTACCGTTTTCGCCGCCGTGATCACCACCGCGATCTGGTATAAAAAGAGCGACGAAAAAATGCTGCTGGGCCCCCTGTGCTGGATGTTCTGGGGCGCCTCCATCATGTGGCTGGTGGACGCGATCTTCGAATATGCCGAGCTGAAAGCGGCATACGTCACCCCCGCGCCGGAGGATATGCGCAACGACGCGTTTTTGGGGCTTTCGGTCGTGGCCCTTGCGCTGGTCATCTGGGTGGTGATCCTGCTCGTCAAGGATCCCCGCGGCACGGTGCGCGCGAAGCTGCTGAAAAAATAACGACGCAACATAAAAACGGATCCGCAGAGGGATTTTACCCGCTGCGGATCTTTTTATGTTCATTTGATAAACTGGTCGATGGCCCGGTTCAGCTCCTCCACCGTCTGATGGTCGCCGTGTTCCACCGCGTCCACCAGGCAGTGCTCGATGTGGTCCTTCAGGATCAGCTTGCCGGTGCTGTTGACGGAGGCCTTCACGGCGGAAAGCTGGATCAGCACCTCGCTGCAATCCGCGCCGGCCTCCACCATCTGCCGCACCTTTTCCAGATGGCCGATGGACCGCGCCAGCCTGTCCAGCACCGCTTTGGTGTGCTGATGGGAGTGGACGTGCCCGTGGGCGTCCCCATGGGAATGGGTGACGACCGTGCCGTCTTCCAGCACGTGCGTGTGCGCCCCACGGGAGGCGGACACGCCGTCGCCGTGTTCCGCCGCGCGGCGCAGCTCCGCCGCTATGGCCTCCCCCTTTTGGGTCAGGGCAAGCAGCTTGCTTCTGCCGTCGTTTTCATTCCGGCGCTGTGTCAGCAGCTGTTTTTGCAGCAACTCGCGCACCAGCATATTCACGCGCTGTTTCGACGTCTGCAGCGCGTCGCAAACCATTTTCTGCGTACAGCCGGGGCGCAGGCCGACCGTCTCCAGCACCCGGAGCATGGGTACTGTCAGGCCGTTTTTTTTCGCGGTGGATTCATAAACCGCGATCAGCTCCGATGCGCGGCTGTCGATGGGGGTAGGATGGTCAGGCATGGACGGAAATCCTTTCTGTGTATTTTACCGTTATGATACCATCTTGGCGCGATTTAGTAAACTGATTTTGACTAAAAAATATTTTATCAATGGATTGAAATCAATCCCCGAACAGTTTTTTGGCGGCGGCAAGGCTTTCTTCCGGGTCCAGCAGCGGGCCGTACTCCAGCCCGCAGGCGCCGGAGTACCCGGCCTTGTCGACGGCGGCGAAGATGTTTTTGTAATCGTTCTCGCCGTATTGCAGTTCATGCCGCCCCGGGTGCCCGGCGGCGTGCAGATGGGCGATACAGTCGAGGTTTTCAAGGATATTCGGGATGATATTCCCCTCGGAGATCTGCTGATGGTAGATATCAAAGACCACCTTCACGTTGGGGCTTCCCACCCGGCGGACAATGTCAAAGGCCTCGGCGGAGGCGGTGAGATAATACCCCGGATGATCGACCTTGATATTCAGCGGTTCGATCATCACGGTAACGCCCGCTTCCTCCAGGACCGGCGCGCCGGCCTTGAGCCCCTCCACGATGGACCGGCGCTGGGCCTCTCTTTCCGCGCCGGTGTCGGGCCCTACCTGTGTGATCAGCTTTTTGACGCCGAGGACCCGGGCCGCCCGGCAGCTGTCCCTGATCCCCTGCACCCATTGCGCGCGGCAGGCGGGGTCCGTCAGCCGGAATTCGGTGGTACACATGCTGAGCAGGGTGACGCCGGCATCATACAGCGCCTTTTTGGCCGACGCAAGATCAAGCTGCCGCCAGTCGTAGATTTCCGCGTATTGATATCCCAGCGCCGCCGTCTTTTCCACCGCGGCTTCAAAGGGAAGATTTCCGAAAAAACACGGGATCGGTACGCACAGTTTCATATTGCTGCTTCCTTTCCTGTCTGATTTGTGCAGATGGCCGCCGCCGATCTGTCATAGGGCCCCGTCGGTCAGCCAAGCTCTTTCCACGCCTGCTGCAGCTGCTCCATAATGGGCAGGTGCTGGGGGCAGGCGGCTTCGCAGGCGCCGCAGGAAAGGCACTTATCCGCCCCGGCGTCGTTCTCCCTGATCCGTTTCAGGCCCCAGTCTTTGGCCGGGTCCGTGCAGTAGAGGGAGACGTTGTTCCAGACGGAGAAGATGCCCGGGATGTTCACGCCGCCCGGGCAGGGCATGCAGTATTTGCAGCCGGTGCAGCCGATCTTCGTGCGGTCCAGATAGGCCTTCCGCACGTTCTCCATCAGCCGCAGCTCGTTTTCGTCCATCGCTCCGGCCTCCACGGCGTCAAAGATCCGCAGATTTTCCTCGATCTGCTCCGGCTCGTTGCAGCCGGAGAGCACCACCGCCACCTCCGGGTGGTGGCACAGCCACCGGAAGGCCCATTCCACCGGGGAGCGCTTCACGGGGAAGGCGTCGTAGAGCGCCTGCACGTTTTCCGGCGCGTGGGAAAGCCTGCCGCCCAGCAGGCCTTCCATAATGACCACCGGGATCCTCTTCTCGCCCGCCAGTTTCAGGCCTTTCAGGCCCGCCTGGTTCTCGATATCCATATAATTGAGCTGGATCTGCACCATGTCCCAGTCGTAGTCGTTCAGGATATATTCAAAATCCTCATAGGGCCCGTGGAAGGAAAAACACTTATAGCGGATTTTGCCCTCCTTCTTCATATCGTCGAAGAATTGCGGCGCGCCGATGGCCTTGAACTTTTCCCATTCTTCCCTGTCGATGCCGTGCATCAGATAGAAGTCGATATGGTCTGTCTGCA
>CAMVNL010000331.1 GCA_947168785.1 uncultured Clostridia bacterium
AAGGCCTGTTGCCTACTGCCTATTGCCTATTGCCTATTGCCTATTGCCTATTGCCTATTGTCTGATATCAATCCTGATATTCTTCAATGATCCGCATGGCGTCGGCGACGGTTTCCAGGTCCATGGCCTCCCGGTCGGGGATCTCCACGTCGAATTCCTCCTCGATCTCCACGGCCAGGTTGATCAGCTCCAATGAGTTCAGGCCCAGGTCGCGGCGGATGTTGGTCTCCGGCGTGATGTCCTCCGGCGCGATATCCACGAAACGGCAAATGATCTCTCTGATTTTATCCAGCATAACAAATATCTCCTTTTTTTATCTGATCGACGCGTAATAGCGGTCGATGACTTTCTGACGGATGACCTTGCGGGTGGAATTGATCTCAAACTCCTCGGTGGTCAGATACAAATCCTGCAGACGTTTATAGCCGGGCAAGAGCTTATTGACCTTGTCGATATCCTCCCGCATCTGCGCGATGATCTCCTCCTCTGACTTGCCGGGAAGGTTCTCCGGGTTGGTGTGCACCGCGCCCACGATGATCTTCTGCGGGCGGCCGCCGATCTCCTTCTCTCCTTCGAACACCACTACGTCCTGAATGTAGTCGATATGCTCCATGAAGAAGCTCTCCACCTCTTCCGGGTAGACGTTCTTGCCGTTGTCGAGGATGATCAGGTTCTTTTTTCGGCCCGCAATATAGAGCAGGCCCTCTTCGTCCGTGCGGCCGTAGTCGCCGGTCTTGAACCAGCCGTCCTCAAAGGAGGCGGCGGTGGCGGCCTCGTCCTTGTAATAGCCCTTGGTGACGTTCTCGCCCCTGATCCAGATCTCGCCCACGCCGTTCTCGTCCGGGTCGTGGATCATGAACTGCGCCTTGGGGAAGGCCTTGCCGGCGCAGTCCGGCTTGTGGCGGCAGTCGAGATTCAGCGTGACCGTGGGAGAGGACTCCGTCAGGCCGTAGCCGTTATAGATCTTGAAGCCCAGGTCGCACAGGCACTTGACGTACTCCACACGGGTGGGGGCGCCGCCGCAGGACATGGTGGGGAATTTGCCGCCGAACTTTTCGCTGATGTTCTTGAACAACACGGGGCGCAGGTCGATGTGGCACTTATCCAGCAGGAAGTTGGAGACCTTCATGGCCTTTTTCAGCACTTCCGCCTTGCCGGTCTGCTCCGCCGTGCGCCAGATGGTGTTGTAGATGGTGTCGATGACCAGCGGCACGATGGCAAAGGCGTCCGGCTTGAACTCCGCCACGTTGTTCATGAAGTTCTTGATGGAATCGTTGATGTAGATGACCGCGTTCATGTAGAGGGCCGTGAAAATATCGCAGCTCAGCTCATAGACGTGGTTCATGGGCAGGAGCGAAATGGAGCTGTACTCCGGCGGGATGGATTCCAGCACGCCGTCCGCGTTCTGGGCGAAGTTGCCGTGGGACAGCATGACGCCCTTGTTGACGCCGGTGGTGCCGGAGGTGAACACGATGGCCGCCAGGTCGTCCTTTTCCACCTTCGCTTCGGCATAGCGGGTATCCCCGGCTTTGATCAGCGCTTTGCCCTTGGCGATCAGGTCGTCGATGAAGAGAACGTCAGGGTCCTCCTGTTTTTTGTTCATGCATACCAGCGCGACGCAGTTGGCGTCCGCCTCTTTGTGCTTCCGGGCGGTCTTGCGGTACATATTGCTGAAAAACACCGCGTCCGTATCCGCCTTGGTGAACAGATAGCTGATATCCTCGTCCTTCAGCTCCTTATCTACGGGCACCACCACGCCAACACCGCAGGTGACGGCGAAGAAGGTGACCACCCAGCGGTAAGAGTTCTCGCTGAGAATGCCGATGTGCTTCCCTTTCAGCCCCATATCCAGCAGGGCGGTGCCAAGGGCGTAAACGTCCTCACGGAAATCCCGCACCGAATGGGTCACCACCGCGCCCTTTTCTTTTTCCACGATGCAGGGACGGTCGCCGTAGACCTCCATACGGTCCAGCATCTGGCGCAGCGTCAGCAGCTCGCCGGTCATATGTACCTGATGACGGATGGCGTCAAGGGTCTTTTTGTCCTGTTTGTCTAAGTACAACTGCCCTCTCTCCTCTTCTGTTAAAAATATATTGATATTTTAGCATTAAATGTCTATCGGAATCAAGAGACAAACCGCGTTCATCTGACGCGGAATCGACATAATACGGCAAAGTGTCGCTTATTATTCCCGGACGATATCCACGGATCTGCCGGTGGCGGCGGACTCATACACCGCGTCGAGGATCCGCATCAGCTCCACGCCGTCCTCCGCCGTGGCGAGGCAGGGCGCTTTTCCGGAGACGGCTTCATAGAAGTTCTTCACTTCCCTGTCGAAATCCCGGTGGAAATCGAAGCCGTTATCGCCGTGGATCACGATATCCGCGATGCGGTCGTTGCACTCGGTGTACAGCTCAAAGGGATCGAGGGACAGCCCCGCCTTATCGCCGAAGATGTTGATATCGCCGGTGGGGTTCTTGAGGTTCAGGTTGAAGCTGGCCTCCACGTGGAGCACCGCGCCGTTATCGAAGCGGATCATGGCGGTAGCAAGGTCCTCCACGGTGAAGATGGGTTTGTCCACCGCGGTCTCGGAGACCCAGCCGGTGGTCTTGATGTGGTCGCGGGCGCCGATCTTGTCGAAGGTGGCGCCGAAGACGGTAACGGGCTTGGGGTTGCCCATGATATAGCGGGCCAGGTCGATGACGTGGACGCCCAGGTCGATCAGCGGGCCGCCGCCGGAACGGGACTTGTCGCCGAACCAGCCGCCGGGGAACCCGCAGCGGCGCAGATAAGAGGCCTTTGCGTAGTAGATGTCGCCGAGGAAGCCCTTCTCCACGAAGTCGCGGGCGGCCGCCGCATCGTTGCCGTGACGGCGGACGAAGCCCAGCATCAGCAGCTTGCCGTTTTTGTCGGCGGCCTCTTTCATGGCCACGGCCTCTTTGGCGTTCATAGCCATGGGCTTTTCGCACAGCACGTTACAGCCGGCGTTCAGCGCGGCGATGGTGCATTCCGCGTGGGCGCTGTTCCAGGTGCAGACGCTGACCAGATCCGGCTGGAATTCCTTCAGCATGGAGTAGCAATCGGGATAGCAGTGCGGGATGCCGTAACGGGCGGCATACTCCTGCGCCTTTTCAAAGTTGATGTCGCAGCAGGCCACGACCTCCACCGCGTCGCCCAGCGCCTTATAACCGCTCATGTGGCTGTTGCTGATGCCGCCGCAGCCGATAATGCCGACTTTCAATGCCATAATCCAATTCTCCGTTTCATTATCATCATAATTATATTCATCATAACAGATTTTATCGGACAATTCAACTATTAATTGTGATTTTGGCGGACAAATTGGAAGTCTGTCGAGCTGACGCTCGCCAAACAGTCGTAAGTCGTGAGTCGTAAGTCGTAAGAA
>CAMVNL010000332.1 GCA_947168785.1 uncultured Clostridia bacterium
TCCCGCTCGAAGTTCATGAAGGTGCCCAGATCCCGCGTGGGCTTGATATAAGTCACCCGGGGATGACGCAGATACCCCTCGTGGTTGTTTTCGGTCTTCAGATCCACCACGACCGCCGCGTCTGCCCCCAGAGAGAAGGCCGGGGCCACGGGAATGTTGTCGTAATAGCCGCCGTCCACATAGCTTTTCCCACCAATCTCCATCACCGGAAATACCGGGAAGCAGGCGGCGGAGGCCGCCAGCCACTGCCAGCCGTTTTCGGGATCCGCCGCCATCTGCGACTTGCGGATCATCGCCGGGTTCATGGAGGGGAATTCCGTGGTCATCAGGGCGTAATCCACGTCGGAGCCAAAAAATTTTGCTGGGTCGAAAAACGCCTTCAGCTTTTCGTGGAAGGGGCGCACGTCCGCCCCCTTTGAGCTGATATAGTTTTTGATAAAGGGGACCAGCTGATCCCGCTGGGAAAAGATCGACTCAAACGACCGGTCCATGTTGATGCCGTTCGCCATGATGGAATCCGCCGTCAGCTCGCTCCACATCTCATAGGCCGCGTCAAAGTCGTGCTGCACGTAAAAGGCGGCGTTGATGGAGCCGATGGAGGTACCGCAGGCGATCTGAAAATTCTCGCCCAGCTCGTTGAGGGCCTTCCACGCGCCGACCTGATAGGCGCCCTTGGAGCCGCCCCCCGCAAATACGATTGCTTTTTTCATTTGTTTCGCCTTTTTCAGATGAATTCGCTGAGATCTTCGCACAGCAGCGCCGTGCGGACGGTCAGCGGCGGGTAGATCCTTCTGCCGAGCCTGCCCGAGACCGCCTCCATCAGCTGAATGGGGTTCAGATTGAAGGTGCTGCCCGCGGGAAGCACCACCGTCAGCAGCAGCGCATCCTCCGTCGCCTCCAGCCGGTAATCGCGGATGTGCTCGGAGACGTTGACGGTCTTCATGATCTTTTTGTGGCCGGACTTGCCGCTCTTTTCGCAGGTCAGTTCCCCGCAGGTCAGCGCCTCGGTCAGCTCCTCCGGGGAGATATCCGCCCGGTCCAGCGTCACGTCGTAACGGGCGAAGGCGATCTCCGCCGGCTTATGGAAGGGCGCGGCGGCGCTTTCCACCCGCAGCCCCTCGGGCATGACGGCGTTGAGCCGGTCCAGCAGCTCCTCCATGGGCATGGGCTCCACCAGCCGGATGTCGATGGGCTCGGCGACGCCCTCCACCCCCAGCGGCAGCGCCAGCAGATAGGAGATATACGGGTGCGGGTTGAAGCCCTCGGTGTACCAGAGCGGAATTTCCGCCCGGCGCACCGCCCGCTGCATGGTGCGGAACATATCCAGATGGGAAACGAATTTGATCCTTCCGCGCTTGGAAACGCGGAGCCTCACGTCATACATCGCAGTGCCCTCCGTTCAGCTTGCTGGCGCCGCAGCCCGCGCATTTGATCTTGCAGTTGGCGGTGGTCTCGGCACGCTTCGCCTTTTCGTTTTCCCTTTCCAGATACCCCTTGCTCACGCCGAAATCCAGATGGTCCCAGGGCAGGGTCTCGCCGTAGTCCCGGCGGCGGTTGGCGTAAAAGGCCGGGGCCAGCCCGCAGGAGGCAAAGCTCTCCATCCACGTATCAAAGCGGAAATGGTCGTTCCAGCTGTCGAAGACGCAGCCGTTCCTCCACGCGGTCTCGATCACGCGGGAGAGCCGCCGGTCGCCGCGGGCGAACACGCCCTCCAGGAAGCTGGTATGGATATCGTGAAAGCTGATGTTGATCTTTTTGGAGGGGCAGGTGTGCAGCAGCAGGTCCTGCTTTTCCTTCAGCTCCTCCACCGTGGCCTGGGGCTCCCACTGGAAGGGGGTAAAGGGCTTGGGCACGAAGTTGGAGGCGCTGACGCTGACGTTCACCCCTTTGCCCTTGGGCTTTTCCGGCATGGAATAGAAGGTGTCCACCACTTTTTTGGCGAGATACGCGATGCCCTGCACGTCCTCCGGCGTTTCCGTGGGCAGGCCCAGCATGAAATACAGCTTGACGGCGGAATAACCGCCGGCGAAGGCGATGCGGGAGGTCTCCATGATCTCCTCCTCCGTCACGTTTTTATTGATCACGTCCCGCATGCGCTGGGTGCCCGCCTCGGGGGCGAAGGTCAGCCCGGACTTGCGCACGCCGGTGAGCTTTTTCAGCAGCTCGTCGGAGAAGTTATCCACCCGGAGCGAGGGCAGGGCGATGTTGACCTTTTCGCCGGGGGTCCAGTCCAGGAGCTTTGAAAGCAGCTCTTCAATGCCCGAATAGTCGCTGCTGGAAAGAGAGCAGAGAGAGATCTCGTCGTAGCCTGTGTTTTTGCACAGCGCCTTGCACTGCTCGTTGATGGTATCGGGGGATTTTTCCCGGATGGGGCGGGACAGGAAGCAGGCCTGGCAGAACCGGCAGCCCCGGATGCAGCCCCGGAAGATTTCGTGGGTCACCCGGTCGAAGACCACGTCGATGAAGGGCACCACGAAGCTGTCGGGATAGAACACGCTGTCCAGGTCCCTCACCACGCGCTTGGTGATCTTTTCCGGCGCGCCGTCGGCGGGAATGATCGCATCCACGACGCCGTCCTCCCGGTAGGTCACGTTATAGAAGGAGGGCACGTACACGCCCGGGATCTGCGCCGCCGCCTTCAGGAAGGTCTCCTTATCGGAGCCGCGCTGTTTGTGGGCTTTATAGAGGTCGATGATCTCGTTCATGACCTCTTCCCCGTCCCCCAGCAGGAACAGATCGAAGAATTCCGCCACGGGCTCGGGGTTGCAGGCGCAGGGCCCGCCCGCCATGACGATGGGCGACAGGTCCTTCCGGTCCGCGGCGCGGACGGGCAGCCCCGCCAGATCCAGCATATTCAGGATATTGGTATAGCAAAGCTCATATTGCAGCGTAAAGCCGATCAGGTCGAAGTCCTTCACGGGGTCGCCGCTTTCCAGCGCGTAGAGCGGAATGCCGTTCGAGCGCATCTGCTCCTCCATATCCGTCCACGGGGCAAAGACCCGCTCGCACCAGGCGTCCTCCCTGGCGTTGATGAGGGAATAGAGGATCTTGATGCCGAGATGCGACATGCCGATCTCGTAGGAATCCGGGAAGCAGAAGGCGTAACGGATCGCCACGCTGTTTTTATCTTTGATGACGCTGTTCAGCTCGCCGCCCGTATAGCGGGCGGGCTTCTGCACCAGCGGCAGGATTTTTTCCAGTCTTTTGTCCATAAACAGTACCGTCCGGATCAAATAAAATATGTCATTTTATTATACAACAAAACAAAACGCTTTGCAACCGATTCCGCCGCAGTTTTTTGCTTGAAATTTCAGCTTTTTTAACGTAAACTATGATTAGATAGTATTACTTCGGCAATTAAAAAATTTGAATGATAAACGACGGTTTTATGATTGCCG